>NZ_BAAGVK010000003.1:0-159132 GCF_054780915.1 Hydrogenophaga aquatica
CATGCCCACCGGGCTCAACAACCAGGGGAGCATTGTGAGTGTTGTGTTCCACACGAAATGACGAAGGACCGCGGCAAGCCCCCTTAAGCTGTGGCCTCATGAGCGACACCACCCTGCCCCACCCTTTGCTGGCGCCGCTGTTCGAGGCCGAACGCCAGCGCTTCATCGCCGCCCACCCGCAATCGCTGGCCCTGTCGCAACAGGCGCAGGCGCACTTTTTGTTCGGCGTGCCCATGCACTGGATGCGCGACTGGCCCACCCCCGCCACGCTCTTTGTGCGGCAGGCGTTTGGCGTTACCCTGGAATGCGCAGACGGCGTGCACTACACCGACTTCTCCCTGGGCGACACAGGCGCCATGTTCGGCCACAGCCCTGCCCCCGTGGCCGAAGCCATTGCCCGCCAGGCCGCGCGCGGCCTCACCTGCATGCTGCCCGCCACACAAACGCCCGAGGTAGGCGAACTGCTGGCGCAACGCTTCGGCCTTCCCGTGTGGCAACTGGCCATGACGGCCAGCGACGCCAACCGCTTCGTGCTGCGCTGGGCGCGCGCCGTGACGCGCCGCCCCCAGCTGCTGGTGTTCGACGGCTGCTACCACGGCGCCGTGGACGACACCCTGGTGGACATGGACCCGGGCACCGGCCAGACGCTGCCACGCCCTTCGGTGCTGGGGCAGGTGCACAACCACCACAGCTACACGCGGGTGGTACCGTTCAACAACCTTCAGGCGCTGGAAGCCGCACTGGCCGACGGCCAGGTGGCCGCGCTGCTGGCCGAACCCGCGCTCACCAACTTTGGGCTGGTACCGCCCGAGCCAGGCTTTTGGGAAGCGGCCCAGGCCCTGTGCCGACGTTACGGCACCCTGCTGGTGCTGGACGAAACCCACACCCTGTCCACTGGCCCCGGCGGCTACACCCGCACCCACGGTCTGCAGCCCGACATGCTGGTGGTGGGCAAGGCTGTGGCCGGGGGCCTGCCCTGCGCCGTCTATGGCTTCACCGAAGACATGGCGCGGCGCATGCGCCTGGCCAAGGAAAGCGCCCCCGAAGGCCACAGCGGCATCGGCACCACGCTCACCGCCAACCCGCTCACCCTGGCCGCACTGCGCGCCGCGCTGGAATATCTGCACACGCACGAGGCCTACGGCCACATGCTTGACCGTGCAGAGGAGCTGGAAACCGGGCTGATGCAACGCATCCAGGCGGCCAGGCGGCCCTGGACCGTGACCCGCATGGGCGCGCGCATGGAACTGCAGTTCATGCCCCGCACCCCACGCAGTGCGCAAGACGTGCGCGAACTGGGCCAACCCGAACTGGAGGCCTTCACCCACCTCTTCATGCTCAACCGGGGGGTGCTGCTCACGCCCTTCCACAGCATGATGCTGTGTTCACCCGCCACCAGCGCCGACGACGTGCAGCAACTGCTGCGCAACTTCGACGAACTGCTGGCGACGCTGCCCTTCTGAGCGGGCCAGCGTCAAAAACCTTCAGCCGCCCAGCCCGATGGGCGCTGGTGCGTCGTGCACGATGCGCTGGAACAAGCGCTCGTACTCCGGCGTGGCCGGGTACTTGCCGGTGAGCGGATCGCGGTTCGCACCGAAGGCCTCGTCCAGCTCGCGCCAGTCGTCGGCGCTGAGGCTTCTCTCCGCCTCGGGCAGGATCTCGTGCTCCTCCAACCGCATGTGCTCCAGGTAGAAGCGCATGTAGCGGTCGTAGGCGTCCACGAATGCCTGGCGGCGCGAATCGCCCAGCAGTTCCCAGGCCAACAGCAGGTGCTGCATCTCGCGCACCGAAGCCTCGCCCTTCATGTGGTCCTGCTCCAGCCGCTCGATGGCCGTCATCGTCTTGGGCGCCACCCGCACCACGCGCGGGAACAGCAAGTCTGATTCCTTCGGGTGGTGCAGCCGCTCGGGAAACTCGTCGATGTAGAACAGCATGGCGCGCAGCGTGTCAAAGAAGCGCTTGGCGTCATTTCCCGGGCCTTGCTGGACCAGCAGGTGCAGAGACTGCAACATGGCAGACAGCGCCATGTGTTCGTCGCGGATGACGCGCAGGGTTTCGGGGGTGGGCATGGAAAAGGGTCTCCTTGTGATGACTCAAGGATGGCAGCGGCGGCGGCACCTTGCATTGACGCATGTCAAACACACCCATGGCACCGGCGGACCAGAATAGGCAGACAAGCCCCGACTACCGCAAGTGGCCAAGAAATTCCCGATCAACCCGCCACACCCCGAGCGCATCTGCTGGGGTTGCGACAAGTACTGCCCAGCCGGCGACATGGCATGCGGCAACGGGTCTGACCGCACACAGCACCCTGCCGAGTTGTTCGGGCCGGACTGGAACGAGTGGGAGCCGCCTGGCGAAGCGTTTCGCAAACCTGCCAACGCAGAGTCCACCGCGACCGATTTCACATTTCAATAATGTCAACCGAGGAGAAAACCATGAGAATGAAAACCCTTGTCATGGCTGCCTGCATGGCTGCCGCCCTGTCGGGATGCGCTCTGACAACCGACACGATCGCGCTGCAATACACCGCACAAACCGGGGTAGCGAAGATTCCGGGTGCCAACAACGTATCCGTCAGTGTTCAAATCTCTGACCAGCGTCAGGACAAGAGCAAGGTCAGCAGCAAGAAGAACGGCTTTGGCATGGAAATGGCCCCCATCCTGGCCACCGAGGATGTCACCGTAACGATTCGCAGGGCCATTGAGCAAGAGTTGCTGGCACGAGGATTCCAGCTGGGTTCGGATACTGCGCTGGTACAGATCGCAGCCGATCTGACCCGCTTTTACAACGACCACAAACTGGGTTTTTTTGCCGGTGATGCGATAGCAGACTTGAACATGTCGGTGAATGTCAAATCCCAAAAGGGCGACCTTTTGTATGCCCGGCAGGTCGTTGCGCAAGGCATCGAACCCAATACCCAGCTGATGACGGGTGAGAACGCCCGGCTCGCGCTCAACCGGGCGCTGGAAAACGGCATGAAGTTGCTCTTTGAAGACCAGGCATTTCTGGCCGCCTTGGTCAGTGCCTCCAAGGCCAAGTGACAAGCGCGGGTAAGTACATTCAGCGTTGCGGCCGCCAGCGCTTGAGCAACAGCGCGTTGGTCACCACGCTCACCGAACTCAAGGCCATGGCGGCACCCGCCACCACTGGGCTCAGGTAACCGAGCGCCGCCAGCGGAATGCCCGCGGTGTTGTAGACGAAGGCCCAGAACAGGTTCTGGCGGATCTTGCCCACGGTGCGGCGCGAGATGTCCAGCGCGGCGGACACCAGCAGCGGGTCGCCGCGCATCAGCGTGATGCCCGCCGCGTGCATGGCCACGTCGGAGCCGCCTTGCGCGTGGCTCATGGCCAGGCCCACATCGGCAGCGGCCAGGGCGGGCGCGTCGTTAACACCGTCGCCCACCATGGCCACGCGGTGCCCGCCCGCCTTGAGTTCGGCCACACGCGCGGCCTTGTCGCCTGGCAACACCTCGGCCAGCACCTCACCTTCCTCGGGCCGCAGGCCCAGGCGGCGCGCCATCGCTTCGGCCGCGCCCCGGTTGTCGCCCGAAATCATGGTCAGCCGCAGGCCGCGCGCGCGCAACTCGGCCACGGCTTGTGCAGCGCCGGGTTTGGCCTCGTCGGCAAAGGCCAGCAGGGCCAGGGGCACCACCCGGGCGGGTTCGGCACCGGGCTCACCGCCCTGCCCCACGGCCAGTGCAGACACGGTGGTACCTTCGGCCTGCAGTGCGCGGGCCTGTTCGGCCAGCGGCCCCAGCACCACACCCAGTTCTTCCATCCAGCGCAGGCTGCCCACGTAAATCCACGCCCCCTGCACCCGCCCGCGCGTGCCCCGGCCGGGTACGGACTGCACGTCCTCGGCAGTCTGCGCGTCGGTGGATGAAGCGGCGGCAGCCTGCACCACTGCACGGGCCAGCGGGTGTTCGCTTTGCGCCTGCAAGGCAGCAGCGGTCTGCAATGCACCTGCCTCGTCCACACCCTCGGCAGGCACCAGCTTCACCAGACGCGGTTCGCCCACGGTGAGCGTGCCCGTCTTGTCAAAGGCCACGGTATCCACATGGTGCGCCACCTCCAGCGCCTCTGCGTCCTTGATGAGGATGCCGTGCCTGGCGGCCACGCCCGTGCCTGCCATGATGGCCGCCGGTGTGGCCAGGCCCAGCGCACAGGGGCAGGCAATCACCAGAACGGCCACGGCATGCAGCAACGCCCCTTCCAGGGGGGCACCTTGCCACAGCCACCACGCCAGGAAGGTGACCAGCGCAATCACCAGCACCGCCGGCACGAACACGGCAGCCACCTTGTCCACCATGCGCTGCACTGGGGCCTTGGCAGCTTGGGCATCTTGCACCAGCGCGATGATGCGGTTGAGCACGCTTTGCGAACCCACCGCCGTCACCCGCACCTGCACCGCGCCATCTCCGTTCAGGCTGCCGCCAGTCACATGGTCGCCCGGCTGTTTGGCCACCGGCATGGGCTCGCCCGTCAGCATGGACTCGTCCACCTGTGTCTGCCCTTGCAGCACTTCACCATCGGCGGGCAGGCGCTCGCCAGGTCGCACCATCACCACGTCACCCGGCAGCAGTTCGGCCACAGGCACGTCCTGCATCTCTTCACGCTTGATGCCGTCGGGCAACAAGTGCGCCACCTCAGGCCGCAAGGCGTGCAGCGCGCGGATGGCCTCGGTGGTCTGGCGCTTGGCACGTGCCTCCAGCCATTTGCCCAGCAGCACCAGGGTAATGACCACTGCCGACGCCTCGTAATACAGGTGCACCATCTCGTCAGGTTCGGCCCGCAGCCACAACCAGGTGCTCATGCCCCAGGCAGCGGTGGTGCCTATGGCCACCAGCAACTCCATGTTGCCGGTGCGGGCCTTCAAGGCGTGCCAGCCCGCCACATAAAAACGCGCCCCCAGCACAAACTGCACCGGTGTGGCCAGCAGGAACTGGATCCATGCAGGAAGCATCCAGTGCTTGCCCAACAGGTCGCCCACCATGGGGCCAGCCAAGGGCAATGAAAGCAGCACACCCAGTACCACCGGCCAGGCATCGCGCGGCAAACCCAGCACGCCCGTCTGGCTGGCCGCTTCGTCCACCTCAATGGGCCGGGGTTCGTAGCCTGCGTCGCGCACCGCACGCTGGATGCGCGCTGCCATCGCGGGTTGAACACCAGCCTCCTCAGCCACCGGGTTTTCGGTCCAGCGCACACGGGCCGACTCGGTGGCCAGGTTGACCGTGGCCTCCTGCACCCCTGGCAACTTCTTCAAGGCGCGCTCCACACGCGACACGCACGAAGCGCAAGTCATGCCGCCGATGCCCAAGTCCAGCTCGCACACCGTGCCGTCGGCACCATCAAGGGAGGTAGTTGCAGTGTTCATGAGGGGCAGTATGAACCTTGACACCATGTCAGAGTCAAGCGTTCCAACACAAAAAATCCGGCCTTGACCTTCCCACCATGGAAAGGTTCATACTTCTTTCCACAAACCCTCATCAACCCCTTTTCGAACAGGAGAACCACCATGACCCAGACCTTCACCGTGACTGGCATGACCTGCGGCCATTGCGAAAAAGCCGTGACCCAGGCCATCAAGACCGTGGACCCCCAGGCACAGGTGCGCATTGACCGCCAGCAGAACAAGGTGGAAGTGGAATCCGCCCAGCCGCGTGACGCCATTGCCCAGGCCATTGCCGAAGAAGGCTACAAGGTTGCGGCCTGAACCAGAGCCCTCGAAGATGAAAGTCCACGCCGACACGGCCCCGCTGCCTGCCAGCGGCTGGCCGGTGCACATTGGCCAGGCGGCGGCGTTGTCGGGGGTGTCGGCCAAGATGGTGCGGCACTACGAATCGCTGGGGCTGCTGGCTCCTGTGGGCCGCACCGACAGCGGCTACCGCCTTTACAGTGCCGCCGACGTGCACACCCTGCGCTTCATCAAGCGGGCACGCGACCTGGGTTTTTCCATGCCCGACATTGGCGAACTGGTGGGCCTGTGGCACGACAAGGGCCGCGCCAGCGCCCAGGTCAAGGGCATCGCGCAGCGCCATGTGCAGGCATTGCGCCAGCGCATTGAACAGCTGCAGGCCATGGAGCGCAGCCTGCAGCACCTCACCCACTGCTGCCAGGGCAACGACCGGCCCGACTGTCCCATCCTGGATGACCTGGCCGGGCTTTGACAAACCGTGACGCTTCTTTACACAAGCGTCACGCAACAAGGGGCAGCCCGACACACGCGGGGCAGACACTTTCCTCACCGCAACCGCAAAGGAAAGGAAGCCACATGAAACCCATCACCAAACGCCTGCTCATCGCCACCGCTGCCGCTGGCGTGCTGGCCACCACCGCCACCGCCTGGGCCTTTGGCGGCGGCCGTGGCTGTGCCATGGAAGACGGCCCCCGCGCCGAGCGCATGCAGGAACGCATGCAAAAACGCATGGCGGAACACGAAACCCGCCTGAAGGAAGCCCTGAAGCTGACACCCGCCCAGGAAAGCGCGTGGAAAGAATTCACCGCTTCCATGCAGCCGCCCAAGGCACCGGCCCAGCGCCTGGACCGCGCCGAGTGGGACAAGCTGACCACGCCGCAGCGCATGGAAAAGATGCAGGCCCTGCGCAGCGAACGCGAAGCGCACATGAACCAGCGCCTGGAAGCCGTGAAGAAGTTCTACGCCACGCTCACACCCGAACAGCAAAAAGCGTTTGACGAACAACACCAGCGCATGGGCCGCCACGGCGACCGCAAAGGTGGCCAGCACGGTGGCCACGGCCCCATGCATGGCTGATATCCGGCACCGCGAACCCTTCTCCTCACTTTGCCAGCCTTCGGGCTGGTTTTTTTATTTATCAACAAGTCTGTGGATAAAAATTTAAGAACACATAACTTATCCACAGGAAATTGGATATCTCCCGACTTGTTACCTGTTTCCACCATCCGCCCAAGGCCCTGCTCCACATGGTTTGAAATTTTCCAAGTGCTTGATGGAAAAACACAAAATGACCTTTTCCACAGAAGGGGCCGGTGCTTACTACTACGACTATCTTTAAAAATTAAATTCAAAGAAGAATAAGAACAACAAGGTACGCCGCCTTGGCCCCGCTCCGGCCGGCTTCCGGCCCCTTTCCCCGGGTTTTTGGCCTGCGCGACTGTTAAGATTTGGTTTTTCGCCCTTCAAACCCTGCATGTCATCCGCTTCCCCGGGCTCCGGTGCCCTGTCTTTCGAGATCAAGAGTGCCCAGCTGCCCCTGGTAGCCTTGCTTCTGCGCAGCACCGACACCGGGCAGCTTGCGAAGGATCTGGCCCAGCGCTTTGGTGACGTTCCCGACTTTTTCGACAACGATCCCCTGTTGATCGACCTGTCTGGCGTGCAGGAAGACAGCGCGGTTCCGGATTTCGCCGCGCTGCTGCCCTTGCTGCGCGAGCGCCGCTTGCTGCCGCTGGCCGTCAAGGGCGGAGGCGAAGCACAACGCCAGGCGGCCCTGGCTGCTGGTCTGGTGGCTGCCGAAGAGGCCACCTGGACACGTTCACAGGCAGCCCAGCCCGCAGCGCCAGCCGCCCCTGCGGCACCCGCGCCGGTGGCGGCGCCCACGTCTGCCCTGGTGGTGGACAAACCCCTGCGGTCCGGTCAGCAGGTCTATGCGCGCGGGCGCGACCTGGTGGTGCTGGCCATGGTCAACCCCGGTGCCGAGGTCATTGCCGACGGGCACATCCACGTGTACGCGCCGCTGCGTGGCAAAGCCATTGCGGGGGCGCGCGGCAACGCCGACGCCCGCATCTTTGCCCAGGCACTGGAAGCGGAGCTCATTTCCATCGCTGGGGTCTACCGCACCAGCGACGTGCCCTTGCCCGACAATGTGCGTGGCAAGGCCGCCCAGGTGCGGCTGCAAAGCAGCGCCGAAGGCGACAAACTGCTTCTTGAACCCATACTCTGATCTGAAAGAACCACCCAAATGGCAAAAATCGTTGTCGTGACTTCCGGCAAGGGCGGCGTGGGCAAGACCACCACCAGTGCCAGCTTTGCCACTGGCCTCGCCCTCAAGGGCTTCAAGACCGTGGTGATCGATTTCGACGTGGGGCTGCGCAACCTCGACCTCATCATGGGTTGCGAGCGCCGTGTGGTGTATGACTTCATCAACGTCATCCACAACGAAGCCAACCTGAACCAGGCACTCATCAAGGACAAGCAGTGCGACAACCTGTTCGTGCTGGCCGCCAGCCAGACGCGCGACAAGGACGCCCTGACCCAAGAAGGCGTGGAACGCGTGCTCAACGACCTGGCAGGCATGGGCTTTGACTACATCGTCTGCGATTCGCCCGCGGGCATCGAGACCGGTGCCCTCATGGCCATGCACTATGCCGATGAAGCCCTGGTGGTGACCAACCCCGAAGTCTCCAGCGTGCGCGACTCCGATCGCATTCTGGGCATGCTGGGCAGCAAGACCAAGCGCGCCATGGAAGGTGGCGAGCCCATCAAGGAACACCTGCTCATCACCCGCTACAACCCCAACCGCGTGCAAGACGGCCAGATGCTGTCCCTGGAAGACATCCAGGACATCCTGCGCATCAAGCTCATTGGCGTGATCCCCGAGAGCGAGACCGTGCTGCAGGCGTCCAACCAGGGTGTGCCCGCAGTCCACATGCAGGGCACCGACGTGTCCGAGGCCTACAAGGACGTGATCGAGCGCTTCCTGGGCAACGAGCGCCCGCTGCGCTTCATCGACGCCGAGAAGCCCAACTTCTTCAAACGGCTCTTTGGAGGGAAATGACCCATGTCCTTCCTGTCCTTCCTGCTGGGTGAAAAGAAGAAAACGGCCAGTGTTGCCAAGGAACGGTTGCAGATCATCCTGGCGCACGAGCGCTCGGGCCGCAGCGCGGCCGAGCCCGACTACCTGCCCGACCTGCAGCGCGAGCTGGTGGCCGTGATCGGCAAGTACGTGCACATCAACCCGGACGACATCAAGGTCAACCTGGAACGCCAGGACAACCTCGAAGTGCTCGAAGTCAAGATCGAGCTGCCCGACGCACGTTGACCCCACACACCGAGACCTTGCCCATGTCACTCAAGATCGTTGTCTATTCCAAGTCTGCCTGCCCGCAGTGCGAGTCGGCCAAGATGCTGCTGAAGTCCCGTTCCATCGATTTTGAGGAAATCAAGATCGACGACGAGGCCGAGCGCCTGGCCTTCTACGAGAAATGCGGCCCCGCCGTGCGCCAGATGCCGCAGATCTTCATCAACGACCAGCGCGTGGGCGGTTTGACCGGCTTGCAGGCAGCACTGGCGCAGCTGGGGCGCTGATTTCCCGGGCTGCGGCTCAGGCAGCTTCGCGTATGACACCTTGGTAGCCAAGGTGGTGCATGCATTCCCGCAATACCAGCAGTTCTGCTGCAACCCTGCGCCCTGACGGCCATCCGTCCAGCAGGCCTTTGATACTGTTTTGGTGATTGTGTTGCCTGGCGCGTAATCCCTTTCCAACCGCGTGTACTGCGGCGGGCCCATACCATGGGGCCATTCTGATGAAAGGACTGCGCAGTGGACCAACCCCGAATTCTGGTGATCGCTGGAAGTGCCCGGCAGGGCTCCTGGAACGTTGCACTGGCGGCCTTCGCGGCCCGGCGCGCGCAGGCGCTGGGCATGCAGCCCACAGTGCTGGACCTGCGTACCCTGGCCTTGCCCATTTACGACGGCGACCTGGAGAAGACCGCTGGCGTGCCCCAGGGGGCCTTTGAGCTGCAACGCGCGCTGGAGGCGGCTGACGGCCTGCTGGTGGTGACGCCGGAGTACAACGGCTTTCCCACACCGCTGTTCATCAACGCGTTCGACTGGCTGTCGCGCATCCAGCCTGCCGCCAGTCAGCGGGGCGGCCCGGCCACCACTGCGAACAAGCCGGTGGCGCTGCTGGCGGCATCGCCCGGCGCGGGTGGCGCGTTGCGGTCCATGAACTATGTGCGCCAGTACTTGCAGATGGCGTTCCAGATGATCGTGGTGCCGCAGCAGTTTGCCCTGGCCCGCGCCAATGAAGCGTTTGACGAGCAGGGTGGTTTGAAGGACGAGCGTGCCGCGCAGACCGTGGATGGTGTGCTGGCGGCATTGCGTGGTCTGGCAGTGGCGCTGGCCGGTACCCGCCCGCCACGCTGATCAACGGCCCAGCCGCTGCGACCGCCACTGCTCAAGCTGCCGGCGGTCGTTCGCGCTTTCTGCCTCAATGGAGTCTTGAGGCAGCTGCTTGAGGCACTCTTCCAGTGCCTGCGCATCCATTTTTTCGGTGGCTGGCTGCACGGCAGGGCCTTGGTCTGACCTGCCGTCCCACGCATAAGGGTTCCTGAACGCGGGGCGGTCGGGCAGGCAATCGTCCTTGTACACGGGCGGATCGTCGGTGGCAAAAGGCTGGAACGAGATGGTCTTTTCAAAGACCAGGGGTTTGCCCGTCGGCGTGGGTGGCAGTGGCGGCATGTTTTGGATGGCCTTGCGCGCCAGCTGCTCGGCGGCGGGAGACGTGCTCCACAGCGTTTCCAGGCGGGACAACGTCCCGTCCGGTGCGATTTCCACCAGAAACCGCACCTCGCCCTGGTCGGCGCCTTCGAAGGCTGTGCCCATCATGCTGCGCACCTGTTGCCCCCAGGTGTAGCGGTAGCGCTTGCTGTTCTTCAGCTTGTAGGTGGACGCAAGCGCCCACTCCTGCGCGGTAGGGGCGGGCGGCGCGGCCATGTAGGCCCGCTCGCGTTCCGTGGCCGGTGGTGGCACGTCGTCGCTGGGCAGGGTGATGGCCGCAGCGGGCGCGGGCAGAGGTTCAGGAGCCAGGGCTTCGGCTGGCGGGGGCGGCTCGGGGGAGGGCGCTTCAGGCGGCGCTGGCGCCATTTCCAGAAAGACGATGTTTTCCTCCGGCCGGGCCTCTGGCGGCTGCGGTTGTCTGAACGCGTACGTGCCAGCCAGCGCCAACACCAGGGCATGCAGCGTCACCGACAGGAAGACGGCGAGGACGTGCTCTTTTCTGGGGTGGTGCATGGGGCGCAGGTGCGGCGGCAAGGTTCGGAGGATTCTGCGCCTGAATTTTCGTGTATATTTAATCTAAATATCTTTAGAATGTTAACATGAACAAACGACAGCTCAAAGATCTGCTCTACGAGCAGGTGGCCCGCATCGGCAAGGCGGTGGCCAGCCCCAAGCGGCTGGAGTTGATCGAACTGCTGGCACAGGGCGAAAAGTCGGTGGAACAACTGGCCACGGAGCTATCGATCGACATCAAGCTGGCGAGTGCGCATCTTCGTGCGCTGCGCGAGGCGCGGCTGGTCACTTCCCGCAAGGAGGGAAAGTTCGTTGTCTACCGCCTGACTGGCGACGACGTGGCGGGGCTGTGGGTCAAGCTGCGGGAGGTGGCTGAAGAGCACCTGCTGGATCTGCGGGTGGCCCTGGACCAGATGGTGGCCGAACCGAAGAAGCTGGTGTCGCTGGACCGCCAGGCGCTGATGAAACATGCCGAGCTGGGCGAGGTGGTGGTCATAGACGTGCGCCCGCAGGCGGAGTACGAGCAGTCGCACCTGCCGTTTGCGCGTTCCATGCCGGTGCAGGAGATTGCCAGCCGCCTGTCGGAACTGCCCAAGGACAAGGCCATCGTCGCCTATTGCCGTGGCCCGTTCTGCCTGTTCTCTGAGGAAGCCTACGAACTGTTGAGCAGCAAGGGCTACCGGGTGCACAAACTGCTCGATGGCGTGAGCGAATGGCAGGCGGCGGGCATGCCTTTGAACACACCCTGATACGCCGACAAAGGACAGATATGTTTTTCAAGCAGCTGGCAACGCGTGAAGCTTCCTTGTCCTACTTTTTCGGCTGCGCGGGGCTGGGCCAGGCCGTGGCCGTGGATGTGGTTGCAGGCGACGAGGGCTGGTTTGTCCAGCAGGCCCAGGAGGCGGCGGTGCAGATCACCCATGTGATCGACACCCATGTACACGCGGACCACCGCTCGGGCGGGCGTGAACTCGCACGCCGGGTAGGGGCACATTACTGTCTGCACGAGGCGGCGCGAGAACTGGTGGCGTTTGACTTCGAGGCGCTGCGGGACGGCCAGTGGCTGGACATTGGCAACGTGAAGATCGAGGTGCTGCACACACCCGGCCACACGCACGAGAGCATCTGCCTGCTGGTAAAAGATGTGCGGCGGGGTGACGCCCCCTGGTTCGTGGTGACGGGTGACACGTTGTTTGTGGGCGCGGTCGGCCGCCCCGACCTGGCGGGCCACGAACAAGAGATGGCCGCCACACTGTGGGACAGCCTGCACCGCAAGTTGCTGTGCCTGCCCGACGAACTGGAGATCTACCCTGGCCACCAGGCGGGCAGCGCCTGTGGCGCAGGCCTGTCGGGTAAGCCTTCGTCCACCATCGGCTTCGAAAAGCGCTGGAACCCCGCCCTCACGCAGGACAAGGCCACCTTCGTGCGTGAACTCACCGCCAACATACCGCCACGGCCCGCGGACATGGACCGCATCGTGGCGGCCAACGTCGCCGCCTGACGCGGCAGGCGCGCCGCGATGAAACACGAACACGGCATCCGGGTCAACCTGGGGCAGTTTCTGCACCAGCTGCTGCAGGTCTTGCTGGTGGGGTTGACCATCGGCATGATGCGCACAGTGGTGCCCGCGCTGGCGGAGTCCGAATTTGGTGTGCCCAAGACGTCGTTCCTGCTGCTGACGGCGTTCGTGGTGGCGTTCGGCGTGGTCAAGGGAACCATGAACTTCGTGGCGGGGCGGCTTTCCGAGCGCGTGGGCCGCAAGCGTGTGCTGCTGCTGGGCTGGCTGGTGGCCTTGCCGATACCGGTGATGGTCTGGTACGCGCCAGACTGGAACTGGGTAGTGGCCGCCACCGTGCTGCTGGGCGTGAACCAGGGGCTGACCTGGTCGATGACGCAAACCGCCAAGCTGGACATCACGCGCATGCAGGAACGCGGGCTGACCCTGGGCCTGAACGAGTTTGCGGGCTACGTGGGTGTGGCGCTGGCGGGCATTGCCACCGCCTGGCTGGCAACGTGGCTGGGGCCCCGCCTGGGGCTGCTGCTGTTTGGCATGGCTGTGGTGCTGAGCGCACTTGTTCTGACGCAGCTGTGGGTGCGCGAAACTCTGCCCTGGGCGCGGGCCGAGGCGGCACGGCACGCGGCGGGCCCTGGCCAGCTTTTGGCGCAGCCCCGCTACCCCCGCAACATCTCCAGCGCCCCCGGCACCTGGGAGGTTTTCACACTCATGAGCTGGCGGGACCGGAGGCTGTTTGCCCTGAGCCAGGCCGGGCTGGTCGAGAAGTTCGTTGACGCGCTGGTGTGGGTCTTCTACCCGGTCTACCTGTACCAGATGGGGCTGAGCCTGCCGCAGGTGGGCTCGGTGATAGGGGTGTACGGTTTGTCTTGGGGGGCGTCGCAACTGTTCACGGGGCGCCTGTCAGACCGCATCGGCCGGCATGGCCCCAACGTGTGGGGCATGTGGTTGTGTGGCGCTGGCGTGGCCTTGATGGTGCTGGGCCAGGGGGTGCTCTGGTGGTCGGTGTCTGCCGCGCTGTCAGGGGTGGGCATGGCGCTGCTGTATCCCAACCTGTCGGCTGCGGTGGCGGACATCGCCCACCCCAACTGGCGGGGCACGGCCATCGGCATCTACCGGTTCTGGCGCGACCTGGGCTATGGCATCGGGGCGCTCGGGCTGGGTTTGACCGCCCATTTCACGGGTCAGGTGGAGGCAGCCTTCTGGTTTGTCGCGCTGTCCATGGGGGTTTCAGGCACCGTTCTCTGGTGGATGGGCGACGAAACCCACCCCCGGCTCAACCCGGAGCTGTGCGAGTAGTCAGCGCACCAGACTCTGCAGCGCGCTGATGCCCACCGGCGGCTGTGCCTGCCACGGCAGCACAAACAGCTGCCTGGCCAGCCGCCCCTGCTGGATGCGCTCGATCTGTCTGGCTTCCCCCGCCAGCCTGGCCTGCAGCAACGGGTCTGCGGGGGCCGCTGCCAGCAGCGAACGGTTCAACACCCAGGCGTAAGGTTCCACGTTGGCGCGGCGCAAGTCGTCCTGCAGGGCGCTGGCCTGGGACACGGGCGTGGTCTCGGGCAAGGTCACCAGAATGACTTGCGTGTAGCGCGGGTCCTGCAGGCGCATCAAGGGCGTTACCACCCGCGCGCCCGTGCGCTCCCCCAGGCCGCGCAGCATCTGGCGGTGGTAGGCACCGGTTGCGTCCATCAGCAACAGCGAGTGGCCGGTTGGTGCCGTGTCCATCACCACAAACGCGCTGGATGCCTGGGCCACCATGTGTGAGAACGCATGAAACACGGCGACCTCTTCGGTGCAGGGTGACTGGAGGTCCTCAAGCAGCAAGGCGCGCTCGTGCTCGTCCAGGCCCTTGCCTTTGGTTGCCATCATCTTGTCGATGTAGCGCTGGGTTTCCACCTTGGGGTCGATGCGGCTGACCTGCAAGCCGTCGGCGTTGCCGTCCAGCGTCAGGCTCAGGTGGGCGGCTGGATCGGTGGTGGTGAGGTGCACCTGATGGCCCTTGGCTACCAGGCCCAGCGCCAGGGCTGCGGCGATGGTCGTCTTGCCGACACCACCTTTGCCCATGACCATCACCAACCCGCGCCCCTGGCTGGACAGCTGCTCGACCAGTTGGGCCAGAGCAGGCAGGTCCAGCGCCTGGTGCTCAGCCATGTTGCCCAAGGGGTGCAACGCTTGCGCCAGGTCGTCGTTCAACAGCGCGCGCAGGGCTGGCAGGCCAACCGAATCGAATGGCCGCAAGGGCACCCGAGCCTGGGGCAGCGAGCGCAGCACTGCGGGCATGCCTGCCAGGGCCTGCTCGCCTTGACGGGCGACGGACTGGGCCACGGGGTCGCCTGCAAGCGAAGGCTGGAACACCGCGTTGAGCACCAGCCACTGGTGCGTCAGGCCAATGTCCTGCAGTTCCTCGGCCGTGCGGCCTGCCTCGGCCAGGGCACCGGCTTCGGCGCGCGCCACCAGTACCACGGACGTCTGCGCAGGGTCGGTCAACGCCGCCAGGGCCTGGTTGAAGCGGGACTCCTGCATCTTCAGGCCCGAATGCGGCCCCAGGCAGGAAGCGCCCCGGTCGTTGCCCGCCAGAAAGCCGCTCCAGGCCTTGGGCAGGCTCAACAGGCGCAAGGTGTGGCCGCTGGGCGCCGTATCAAACACCACGTGGTCAAAACGGCTGGCACCGCCAGCCAGCAGGCTGGAGAACTCGTCGAAAGAGGCAATCTCGGTCGTGCATGCGCCAGACAACTGTTCCAGCACCGTGGCCTGCTCTTCGGCGGGGGCGCCCGCCATCTGGGCCAGCACGCGGCTGCGGTACTGGTCGGCGGCCACGTCGGGGTCGATGTTGGCCAGCTCCAGCCCGGGCACACCCGGCACGGGCACCGGGGTGTTGGACAGGGGCACGCCCAGCATCTCGTCCAGGTTGGACGCGGCGTCTGTGCTGACCAGCAAGACGCGTTTGCCAGCGTCGGCCAGGGCAATGGCCGATGCCGTGGAGACGGAGGTTTTGCCCACCCCGCCTTTGCCGGTGAAGAAGAGAAAGCGGGTAGGGTTTTGTAGCCAGTTCATGGGAGTGTTGGGGGCGCAAGGCAAGGAGGCTTCAACCCACAGTATGGGGGAGGAACGGCCCTGCGCAGTGCAGACACGCTGCGGGAATGGGGCGAAGATTACGTTCGCGGAGGGGACGTTCTCCTGGGGCACTGAATACCGGTTTGGCGGTCTACAGTATTGCCGGGAGCATCAGGTGGTGTTTCGTTAAAGGGGCGTTATCAGCCGGAAACGGACTATGCGGGTTACTGAGCTAACGGCGGCTTCAGGCTGGGGGCGGACGGTCAGGTTGGGCCCGCATATTGACGGAGATCGCCAATACCTGACATTGGGCAACGCTCACCTTGAGCGAGTGGGGTCGGCCGGGAACAGACATCACGAGCAAACGGGCCTACTGTTGGTTCCTGTGGCGCTCAGGCCTCGCCGAGTGATGTTCGATCAGCCCCTAGCCCCAATTTCCCTCGTAGGAGCGCCTTCGTCACATTAAACACCGCGTCGAACGCCTCACCCAGCTCTGCTTCGTCTGCCGCGCCGGTGTGGACGAGCTGTCCCCGAAGGTCGTACGCTCGTACCACGTTACGCGCTATCTGTTTTCGATCTGCGGGCAGCCCAGGGCCCGTAAGGACCAACTCGCGCACTCTTCGCCGAATAGAAGTCTCTTTGCGGAAATCCAGTTCTCTCCTCAGCGACTCAAGTGCGAAGTTCTCCTCTTCGTCATGGCATTGAGAGAGCCGCGCGTCGATGTCTGCAGTCAATTGCGATAACAACTGCACTGCGGAAGTGTGTTTTGGAATCTCTGGTGCAAGCACTTCCAGAACCATCATGAGCGTGAGCAGCCGTGCTCTTTGCGACGTCTCAAAGAACTGACCGAGGTACAGCGAGATTGCGGTCTGTAGTTTAGGATCGTCAATGTCAGACAAGTCCGCTGCGTGGATGCCTTCTACGATCGTGGAGTGGACCTTATCGAAGGGGGATGACACTGTCGCGGTGATGTCGCCAAGGCCCAAGAATCTGATGTTTTCATCTGTGCGGAAGATGGCGTAGCCGGCCTCGTCAGCAAGTCCGTGAACAGGCGAGTCGTCCGGCAAGCCGAAATTCCTAGCAACGTTCTTCCCGGCTTGCACTGGATCGTCGGCGAACGTGATCTCGCAATGCCGGAATTCTGGGATGAACGCTACGTGGTGCACGAGGGCCATGCTCCAGAGCCCTGCCTTCACGCGCGGCAAGAAACTCGTCGCCTCAGTCTCACTGGCGAATCCGGAAACCCGGATGATCAGGTGGCGGTGTCGCAATTGGAAGACCGCAGGCAGCCCGGCGATCTGTGTTGCAACCGGTTGGTCAATACCGGCGATCGGCGACTGCCCAAGTGTCTTCACCGATACACGCAGCGTGTAGGTCATTATTCTGGCCCGAAGTTTTACCCGTGCCATGGTAGCGTCGAGAAAACAGGCGGACAGCCTGCGGGGCGGAGGATGACCGTTTCCGACCCGCCGCCGTCATTCGCTCGTCTATGGTCCGCATGGGTCAGTGACAGCATTGGCGCCGAAACCGGGAATATGACGTCCACCGGCGCCCGACCGCTATCGCTGCAAAGCGGTCCGTCCCTCAAAGCTGTTGATTGGCTACAACGGGTCGAAAGCTACCTTTCAAACCCATCAACCACTGCCATAGCCCCCCTCACCTCACCCCCGCCTTCCGAATCCTCTCCCAATCCTTCAGCGTCTGCTGCAAGCGGTTCTTCTGGTTCGGGTGGCCGTTGGCGAACGTTTTCACCAACCGTTCCTTGAGTTCTGCATTGGGCAGCGGTGCCGCCAGGGCCTTGAGCTGGTCTATCAGCAGCATCACCGTCTGAAAACTCCCGGACTGCACCGCCAGAGCCAGCATGCCCTGCCCGTCGGGCGTTTCGCTCAGCACGTTGGCGCCCTGGGCGATCATGTGTTTCACCAAGCCGTCTTTGCCGTGCGCGCAGGCCCAGTGCAGGGGCACCAGGCCGTTGCCTGCCGGGGCGCAAAAGTCGTTGCCGGGGTACAAGAGTTCGGGCGCCAGGGGCCAGCCCGACGCCTTCACCATCTGCTGCAGCTTCCAGTCCGCCGCCGCCGTCACAGGCGCCTCGCTTTCACGGTCTTGCCCTTCACCTTGCCCGCGTTCAGCCCGCGCAGGGCCTGGTCGGCCACGCTGCGTTCTACGGCCACGTAGGTAGAAAACTCGTTCACGTTGATCTTGCCGATCTGCTCGCCCTTTAGGCCCAGGTCTTTGGTCAGCGCGCCCAGCACGTCGCCTGCGCGGATCTTTTCCTTGCGGCCACCCACGATCTGCAGCGTGACCATGGGCGGGTGCAGCGGTTCGGCGTCGGCGGGCTCGGTCAGCTCGCTCAAGGGGTGCCACACGCTTTCGCTGCCTTGCATCTGTTCAATGCGGCCCACGCTGCCCATTTCGTCCATGGTGGCCAGGCTGAAGGCCCAGCCGTCGCCATCCGCGCGGCCGGTGCGGCCTATGCGGTGGGTGTGCACTTCGGGGTCGGGGGTGATGTCCACGTTGATGACGGCTACAAGCTGGGCAATGTCCAGCCCGCGCGCGGCAACGTCGGTAGCCACCAGTACGCTGCAGCTGCGGTTGGCGAATTGCACCAGCACCTGGTCGCGTTCGCGCTGGTCCAGATCGCCGTGGAGTTCCAGCGCCACGATGCCTTGCGCCTGCAGCACGGCCACCAGATCGCGGCAGCGCTGCTTGGTGTTGCAGAACGCCAAGGTGCTGGCCGGGCGGAAGTGGTTGAGCAGCAGGCCCACGGCGTGCAGGCGGGCGGTTTCGTCCACCTTGTAAAAGCGCTGGCGTATCTTGCTGGCGGCGTGGCCTTCGGTCAGCTTCACTTCCTTGGGCTCGCGCATGAAGCGCCCTGCCAGCTTGGCCACGCCGTCGGGGTAGGTGGCCGAGAACAGCAGCGTCTGCCGCTCTTTGGGGCAGGCCTGAATCACCTTGGCCATGTCTTCGGCAAAGCCCATGTCCAGCATGCGGTCGGCTTCGTCCAGCACCAGGGTGTTCAGCGCGTCCAGCGTCAGGTTCTGGCGCGCAAGGTGGTCCAGCACGCGTCCGGGCGTGCCCACCACAATGTGCGCGCCGTGGCCCAGGCTGGCCACCTGGTTGCGCAGCGGCACGCCGCCGCACAGGGTCAGGGTCTTGATGTTGTCTTCGGCACGGGCCAGGCGGCGTATCTCTTGCGTGACCTGTTCGGCCAGCTCGCGAGTGGGGCACAGCACCAGGGCCTGCACGGCAAAGCGGCGCGGGTTGAGGTTTTGCAGCAGCGGCAGGGTGAAGGCGGCGGTCTTGCCGCTGCCGGTCTTGGCCTGGGCAATCAGGTCTTGCCCGGCCAGCGAAAGCGGCAGGCTGGCGGCCTGGATGGGCGTCATGGACACATAGCCCAGCTGCTGCAGGTTGGCCTGCATGGCGGGGGGCAGTGGCAGGCGGGTAAAAGACTGGGCTTGGGCGGCTTTGGCGGCGGATTCGCCGTCGGGGGCAGTTTGGGTCATGCGTGATTGTCCGCTTTCTGCGCCCGCCCCGCTGGTTCAGAGCCCCACCAGCACGTGGCGCGCCAGCAGCGCGGCCAGCACCCACATGGTCAGGCCGATGAGGCCGTCCAGCACCTGCCAGGCGCGGGGCCGAGCGAACCACGGGGCCAGCCACCGCGCGCCAAAGCCCAGCAGGCTGAACCACAGCATGCTGGCCGAACTGGCCCCGGCTACGAACCAGCCTTGCAGCGGCGTGGGCTGCTGCGCGCCTATGCTGCCCACCAGCAGCACCGTGTCCAGGTACACGTGCGGGTTGAGCAGGGTGAATGCGGCAGCCTGGGCCAGCGCCGCGCCACGGCGCAAGCCTTCGCCCCCTTCGGCGGCCTGCAACTGGCCCGCGTGCCGCACCCGCAACAGGGCCTTCCAGCCGTACCAGGCCAGGAACACGGCCCCGGCCAGTGCCAGCGCTCGGGCCATGTTCGGGCGGTCGCCCAGGGCCTGGGCCATGCCAAACACACCTGCGGTGATGAGCACCGCGTCGGCCACGCCGCAGAACAGCACCACGCTGCCCACGTGTTCGCGGCGCAGGCCCTGGCGCAACACAAAGGCGTTTTGCGCCCCAATGGCCACGATGAGGCCGAAGCTCAGGGCCAAGCCCTGCATGTAAACGGGCCATGCGGCCCCGGTGGTGGAAACAACTTCGTTCATGCCAAGAGCTTGCGGCCTGCGGTAAATGAAGGCAAGCTATATTTGCTTGTGTAAATTAAGAATGGCTAATTAAATGCTGGACTACGCTTCGCTCCAAGCCCTGGCCGCCGTGGTGCGCGAAGGCAGTTTTGAACGCGCCGCGCGCACGCTGAACGTGACGCCATCGGCCGTGTCGCAGCGCATTCGTCTGCTGGAAGAGCGCATGGGCTGCGCCCTGGTGGTGCGGGGCCAGCCTTGCGAGGCCACGGACACGGGCCGCAGGCTGTGCCAGCACGTGGACAGGGTGCGCCTGCTGGAACACGAGCTGCGTGGCGATTTACCCGCGTTGGCGCCAGACGAACAGGCCTGGGTGAGCGTGCCGGTGGCGGTGAACGCCGACAGCCTGGCCACCTGGTTCACTGGGGCCATGACCGCGTTTGCCGCCCAGGCGCCCGTGCTGCTGCAACTGGCCGTGGACGACGAGGGCCACACCGCAGAGTGGCTGCGCAGTGGTGCGGTGCTGGCGGCGGTTACATCTGTAGAGCAACCGGCGGCGGGCTGCAACAGCCGGCCCTTGGGGGCGATGCGTTACGTGGCGGCGGCCAGCCCGGCGTTTGTGGCGCGCCATTTTGCGCAAGGGGTGAGCGCCAGCACCCTGGCCGCCGCCCCCAGCCTGTTGTTCAGCGCCAAGGACGAACTGCAGCACCGCTGGGTGAGCCGCCTGTGCGGCCGCCATGTGGAGCTGCCCCGGCACACGCTGCCGTCGTCACAAGGTTTTGTGGTGGCGGGGCTGGCGGGCATGGGCTGGGGCCTGCACCCGCTGGGCCTGGTGGCAGGGCACCTGGCCAGCGGCGCCTTGGTGGAGCTGGTGCCCAATGCCCCGCTGGATGTGCCCCTGTACTGGCAGCAGGCCAGGGCTGCGTCAACGTTGCTGGACGCCCTGACGCAATCGGTGCTGCGCGTGGCGCGTACCGAACTGTTGCAGCCCTGAGGCGCGGGCGGGCAAGTCCCCCCTGTAGAACAGGTCATTGATCAGGGTTTCAAATGCAGCATTTACGGCCCTTGTTCCCTGACCCTTGAAGGAGCTGACATGCCCACTCGACTGACCGCCCAGGATTTCGACCAGGAACTGTTGATTCTTTTTGACGCTTACGTGCACGGTGACCTGGACCGGCGCGGCTTTTTGCGGCAGGCCCAGCGCTTTGCGAAGGCGGGCGTCACGGCAGCTGGGTTGCTGGCCGCGTTGAGCCCCAACTTTGCGGCCGGTCAGCAGGTGCGGCCGGACGACAACCGGCTCAAGACCGAAATGGTGACCATTCCCTCACCGGCAGGCTACGGCACCATCAAGGCCTACCTGGCGCGGCCCGCGTCGGCGGGCAACGCCAAGCTGCCCATGGTGCTCGTCATCCACGAGAACCGGGGGCTCAACCCGCACATCGAGGACATTGCCCGCCGCCTGGCGCTGGACGGCTTCATGGCGCTGGCCCCCGACGCGCTGACCCCGCTGGGCGGCTACCCAGGCGATGAAGACAAGGCCCGTGCCGAATTCGCCAAGCTGGACCAGGCCAAGACGCGCGAGGACTTTCTGGCCAGCGCCGCCTGGCTGCGCGCCCGTGCCGACGGCAACAACAAGATGGGTGCGGTGGGCTTTTGCTACGGCGGCGGCGTGGTGCACTGGCTGGCCACGCGCCTGCCCGATTTGCAGGCCGCCGTGCCCTTCTACGGCAACAGCCCGGCACCCGAAGAGGCAGCCAAGGTGAAGGCGCCGCTGCTGGTGCACCTGGCGGCGGTGGACGAACGCATCAACGCCGCGTGGCCTGCCTACGAGGCCGCGCTCAAGGCCGCAGGCGTGCCCTTCACCATGCACCAGTACCCCGGCACGCAACACGGCTTCAACAACGATACCACCCCGCGTTACGATGCCGCTGCGGCCCAGCTGGCGTGGGCGCGCACACTGGAGTTCTTCAAAACCCGCCTGGCCTGACGCGACCCACCAAGATGTACCTGCCCGCCCACTTCGCCGAGACCCGCCCCGAGGAACTGCACCGCGTCATCCGCGAACACCCCTTGGGCATGCTGGTCACACCCGGCGAGGCGGGCATGGACGCCGACCACATTCCCTTCGAGTTCGACCCCGGTGCGGGCGCACACGGCGTGCTCACCGCCCACGTGGCGCGGGCCAACCCGCTGTGGCAGCGCTGCCCCACGGGCACGCAGGTGATGGTGGTGTTCCGAGGTGCGCAGGCCTACATTTCGCCCAGCTGGTACCCCAGCAAACACGAAGCGCACCGCCAGGTGCCCACGTGGAACTACGAAGCGGTGCATGTGCACGGCACGCTCACCGTGCGCGACGACGAGCGCTTTGTGCGTGGCCTGGTGGCGCGCCTGACGCGGCGGCACGAGGCCGCCGAGCCCCAACCGTGGAAGATGGGCGACGCCCCGCCCGATTACATCGACAGCATGCTGCGCAACATCGTCGGCATTGAAATTGCCGTGACCACGATGACGGGCAAGTCCAAGCTGAGTCAGAACAAGGAAGAGCGCGACCGCCTGGGTGCGGCGGATGCGCTGGCCGCGCGGGGGCAGGGGGAGATGGCTGATTTGATGCGGCGATAGGGCAGCGAGGCCAACTTGACGAGACGTACATAAAAGCGTACGCTTTGGGCCAGGAGTTCAACATGCCCGCACTTACCGCAAGCGAAGCCCGCGCCAACCTCTACCGCCTCATGGATCAGGCTGCGGAGTCGCACCAGCCCATTGTCATCGCAGGCAAGCGCCACGATGCCGTGCTTGTTTCGGCGGAAGACTGGCAGGCTATTCAGGAAACGCTTCACCTGCTTTCGGTGCCGGGCATGCGCGAGTCGATCAAGGAGGGCATGGCCGAGCCGGTGGACGCCTGCGCCAAGGAGCTTGACTGGTGAGTTGGCAAATCGTCTATGCCAAGCACGCACAAAAAGACGCGCAGAAGTTGGCCGCAAGCGGCCTGAAGGCCAGGGCCTCGGAGTTGCTTGCCGTCTTGAAGGAAAACCCGTTCCAGAACCCGCCGCCCTACGAAAAACTGGTGGGCGATCTTTCGGGCGCCTATTCGCGGCGGATCAACATCCAGCACCGTCTGGTTTACGAAGTGCTGCACGAGCAAAAGACCATCAAGGTTCTTCGGATGTGGTCGCACTACGAATAGTTTGAGTGCCAGCACAGCAGGAAAGTTGTACTCACTTGGCATCAGCTGCCGGGGGATGTGGCATCTTCACCGGTTTGCCTAGGTGCGTGTGCAGGTACTCCTGCGGCGTCATACCCATGTGGCGGCGGAACATGGCGATGAAGGCCGAGGGGGTGACGTAGCCCAGTTCGATCGCCGCGTCCTTGACGGGGTGGCCCGCTTCGAGCAACGCGATGCCGCGCAGCACCTTCAGGCGTTGGCGCCAGTCGTTGAACGTCATGCCCAGGTCGCGCAGGCAGCGCCGCGCCAGCGTGCGCTCGGTGGTGTGCACCCTGGCGGCCCAGGTGGCCAGCGGGGCCATGTCCCAAGGGCGCTGCTGCAGTTCGTCCAGCACCTGCCGCAGCTGCGGGTCGGTGGACGCGGGCAGGAAGCTGTCCAGATGCGGCGCTGCGGTCAGCTCGTCCAGCAACACGTCGAACAGGCGCTGCTGCGCCGGGGTGGCAGGGTGCTCCACCGCATCGTCGCGCAGGCGCGTAAGGATGGCGTCCATCAGCGGGCTGACCGCCACAGTGCAAGGCTGGGTGGGCAAGGCCGCGCAGAGCTGGTCTTCCAGGTACAGGGTGGCGTAGCTGGCCGCACGCTGGTTGCTGGCGCTGTGTTCCATGCCGGGCGGAATCCACACCCCGTACTGCGGCGGCGCCAGGAAGACGCGCCCGGCCATGGTGATTTCCAGCACCCCGCTCAAGGCCTGCACGAACTGCCCGCCGTTGTGCCGCCCCGGCGGGTAGGCGCTGCCAGCGGCCAGGTGCACCACCAGAAAGCGGGCGGGTTGGGTGAGGGTTTGTGCCTCGGGGCGCAACTGGCGGGCCGGGGGCATTTTGTCCACCTTGTCCTATGGTTTGTCTGTTTTGGCGTATTCAAGCCAATGCTGCCACAACAGAATGGTGCCTACAAGGAGACGAAACCATGCCCACCCTTTCCCCTGCTCCCCAAGACCTGCAAGCCCTGGTGTCGCCCGAATTGGTGGACGCTTTCGAGGCAGATGGCGTGGTCTGCCTGCGCGGCGTGTTGCGCCAGGCCGAGGTAGACCGCCTGCGCCAAGGCATAGACGACAACCTGCGCCAGCCCAGCCCCCGCGCCAAGGTGGCCAGCCGGGCGGACGACCCGGGCCTGTTCATCGAGGACTTTTGCAACTGGCAGGAAAACGCGGCTTACCGGGAGGTGATCGAGCAGTCGGCGTTGGCGGCGGTGGCTGCCCGCCTGACGCGCAGCGAGCAAATTCGCCTGTACCACGACCACATGCTCACCAAGGAAGCGGGCACCCTGCAGCGCACGCCCTGGCATCAGGACCAGCCCTACTACAACGTGGAAGGCGGCCAGAACGTGAGCTTCTGGATACCGGTGGACCCGGTGTCGCGCCCGGCCACGCTGGAGTTTGTGGCGGGTTCGCACAAAGGGCCGTGGCTGATGCCGCGTACCTTCATGACCAACGAGGCCAAGTGGTTCCCCGAAGGCAGCCTGGCGGACTTGCCCGACATCGAGGCCGACCGTTCGCGCCACCGCATTCTGGGCTGGGCGCTGGAACCTGGTGATGCCGTGGCCTTCAACATGCTCACGCTGCATGCGTCGGCAGGTGTGGAGCCGGGGCGCAGGCGGCGGGTGTTTTCGGTGCGCATGCTGGGCGACGACATGCGCCACGCGCCGCGCCGCTGGAAAACCTCACCCGACTTCCCCGGCCTGGCTGAGGAGTTGCCGCCCGGCGCGCCCCTGAACCACCCGCTTTTCCCGGTGCTGTGGCCGCGTTAGGCGGAGCAGGGGGAAGCGGCTCAGGTCACCGTGCCCAGCGCCCAGGGCACGAACTCGTTCTGGCCGTAGCCGTGCAGTTCGCTGCGCGTGCGTTCGCCTGAGGCCACCGCCAGCATCTGCGCAAAGATGCGCTCACCCACGGCGGCCACGGTGTCGTGGCCGTCCACGATGCCGCCGCAGTCGATGTCGATGTCGTCGGACTGGCGCTGCCACAACGCGCTGTTGGTGCCCAGCTTGAGCGAGGGCGTGGGCGCGCAGCCGTAGGCCGAGCCACGCCCGGTGGTGAAGCAGATGAGGTTGGCGCCGCCCGCCACCTGGCCGGTGGCGGATACGGGGTCGTAGCCGGGCGTATCCATGAAGACGAAGCCGCTGCTGCGCACTGGCTCGGCGTATTCGTACACGGCCATGAGCGGGGAGGTGCCACCCTTGGCAATGCCGCCCAGGGACTTTTCGAGCACCGTGGTGAGCCCGCCCGCCTTGTTGCCTGCTGAAGGGTTGTTGTCCATGGCGGCGCCGTGGCGCGCGCAGTGCGCTTCCCACCAGCGTATGCGGTCCACCAGCTTCTGGCCCACTTCGGGCGTGCTTGCGCGCCGGGTGAGCAGGTGTTCGGCGCCGTAGATTTCGGGCGTTTCCGACAGGATGGCCGTGCCGCCGTGGCGCACCAGCAGGTCCACTGCTGCGCCCAGGGCGGGATTGGCCGAGATGCCGGAATACCCGTCGGACCCGCCGCACTGCAGACCCACCACCAGATGGCTGGCGGGCACGGGCTGGCGCTGCACGGCGTTGGCCTGGGGCAGCAAGGCGCGCACCTGTTCCACGCCGCGCGCCACAGCTTTGGCGGTGCCGCCCGCGTCCTGGATGTTGAAGCTCTTCAGCCGGGCGCCGCTGGCGTTGCCCGCCAGCCCTTCGCTTTCGATCCACTGGTCGATCTGGTTGGTCTCGCAACCCAGGCCCACCACCAGCACCGCGGCAAAGTTGGCGTGCCGTGCGTAGCCTGCCAGCGTGCGGCGCAGCACGGCCAGCCCTTCGCCGCGCGCGTCAATGGCGCAGCCTTCGCCATGGGTCAGCGCCACCACGCCATCCACTTGCGAGTAGCCGCGCAGCGCCTCGGGGTGGATGTCGCGCCGGAAATGGTCGGCAATGGCGCGTGCAACGGTGGCCGAACAGTTCACCGAGGTGAGCACGCCGATGTAGTTGCGCGTGGCCACGCGCCCGTCGGCTCGCACGATGCCCATGAAGGTGGCAGGCTGGGCCAACGGCTCCAGCGCCCGCGCCCCTTGGCTGAAGGCGTAGTCGCGCGTGAAGTCGCCCACCGCCAGGTTGTGCGTGTGCACGTGCTGGCCTGCCGCAATAGGCTGCGTGGCAAAGCCGATGACCTGCCCGTAGCGCCGCACCGGCTGGCCGCTGGCCAGCGTGCGCACCGCCACTTTGTGCCCTGGCGGCACCAGGCCAGCCACCACCACACCTTCGTCTGGCAAGACGGTGCCGCCCATCAACTGGCGGCGGGCGATGACGACGTCGTCGTCCGGGTGCAGGCGGATGACGGGGGACAGCGCAGCGTTCATGAATGGGATTCCTGCAAGAAGGCTGCCACGTCGGCGTGGCTGGGCATGCCCGCGATGGCTCCACTGGCCTGTACTGACAGTGCGGCGGCAGCGTTGGCCCAGGGCACCGCCTGTTCCAGCGGCTCGCCACGTGCCAGTGCGGCGGCCAGCGCGCCGTTGAAGGTGTCGCCTGCGCCGATGGTGTCGCGCACGGGCATTTGGTGGCCGGGCACCGTGTGAACCGGCTGGCCGGGACGGTATAGCGCCACGCCGTGTGAACCCAGGGTGACCAGCACGGCGCGCACGCCCTGGTTCAGCAGGGCCTGTGCGGCGGCAGCGGGGTTGCCCTGCACGCCCGCCAGCGTGGCCAGTTCGGTTTCGTTGGGGGTGAGCAGGTCCACCAGGCCCGCCAGCTCCGCCGGAAAGGGGCGGGCCGGGGCGGGGTTGAGTACCGTGGTGGCGCCAGCCGCGCGCGCCAGCGCAAAGGCCTCCCGCGTGGCGGGCAGCGGCACTTCAAACGTGGCCATCACCACCTTGCACGCGGCCAGCGCGCTGGCGGCTGAGCGCACCTGTGCCTGGTCCAACCCCGAGTTGGCACCGGGGCTCACCACAATGCTGTTGTCGCCGTCCGGGTACACCAGAATCAGCGCAACGCCGCTGGCCTCACGCTCGTCTTGCACCACGGCGCTTGTGTCTATGCCTTCGCGTTGCCACAGGTCCAGGCCCATGCGGCCAAATTCGTCTTGCCCGGTGCGGGCCACAATGGCCACGCGCGCACCCTGCCGCGCTGCCGCCACCGAGGCGTTGCTGCCCTTGCCGCCCGGCCCCACCGAAAAGCCGTGCCCTTGCAGGGTTTCGCCGCGCAAGGGCGCGCGCTCGGCGTGCGATGTCAGGTCGGCGTTCCAGCTGGCTATGGACACGACGTCAGGGGCAGCGGTCATCGGTGTCTCCGTGGTGGGCGTCACAGCCCGTAACCCATGGACTGCGGCAGCCACAGCACGATCTGCGGGAACAGCGTCATGGCCAGCACCAGCCCCAGCAGCATGGCCAGGAACAGCCAGCCTTCGCGCAGCATGTCCTTGATGGGAATGCGCGTGAGCGCGTTGGTGACGAACAGCAGCATGCCAAACGGCGGGGTGATGAGGCCCACCATCATGTTGACGACGATGAGCACGCCAAAGTGCACCAGGTCCACGCCCACGGCCTTGACGGCGGGCAGCAGCATGGGCACGAAGACCAGCAGCATCACTGCGGTGTCCAGGAAGCAGCCCAGCACCAGGAACACCACGTTCACCATCAGCAGGAAGGCCACTTGGCTCAGGTCGAGGTGCGCCACCCATTGCGCCAGCGCCTGCGGCACGCCCTCGGCGGTGAAGGCGTAGTTGAGCATGAAGGCGCCAGCGATGATGAGTGTGATGATGGCGCTGGAGCGCGTGGACTCCACAAACACCCCGCCCAGCGTGCGCCAGCTCAAGGCGCGGTAGACGAGACCGGCCAGCACCAGCGCGTGCAAGGCCGCCACGGCGGCGGCTTCGGTGGGTGTGAAGGCGCCGCTGTAGATGCCGCCCAGCAGCACAACGGGCAGTGACAGCGGAAGCGCGCCGCGCCACACCACGGCAGGCCATTCCTTCAGGGGAACAGGTTTGTCCCTGGGCATGTTGCGGCGCGTGGCAATGATGTGAACCGCGATCATCAGCAGCAGGGCCATCAGCAGCCCGGGCAGTACGCCACCCAGGAACAGCGCCCCTACCGAGGTGCCGGAGACCAGGGCGTAGATGACCAGGGGGATGGACGGCGGAATGATCGGGCCGATGGTGGCGCTGGAAACGGTGATCGCCCCGGCGAAACCGGGGGTGTAGCCCTTGTGTTTCTGCATTTCCCGAATCATCACCAGGCCTGGGCCTGCGGCGTCGGCAATGGCGCTGCCGCTCATGCCGGAGAACACCAGGCTGACCATCACATTGACTTGTGCCAGCCCGCCGCGCAGGCGCCCGACCAGCAGCCGGCAGAAATCAAAGATCCGCTCGCTCACCGTGCCAGCGTTCATGATGTTGGCCGCCAGGATGAACAGCGGCACGGCCAGCAGCACGTAGCTGTTGTACATGCCGTTGAGCACCTGTTCGGCCGCCAGTCCCATGTCTTGCCGGGTGGCAGCCAGGTAGGCCACGCCGCTGAGCAGCATGGTGAAACCGATGGGTGCGCGCAGCAGCATGCCTGCGCACAGCACGCCCAGCAGGGTCCAGAGTCCCAGGGTCATTCTTCTTCTCCGTGTCCGCGCAGGGCGCACCAGGCCAGCCAGCCGTAGCGGACCACCACCGCTGCAAGCATCACCACAAAGGGCAGGAACACCCACATGAAGGGCAGGCCCAGCACGGGCGTGCCTTCGCGTTGCATGAACTGCACGTAGTCCCAGCTGCCGGGCAGTGCCATGGCCGCCAGAACGGCGATCAGCGCGCTGCCCAGCACCCGCATGGCGCGCCGCACGTGCGGGCCCACACTTTGGTAGACGAGATCGAACACCACGTGCTCACGCGGCTTGACCATGAAAGCGCTGGCCCAAAGGATCACCCAGATGTAGAGGATCACGGCCAGTTCGTCGGTCCAGGGCAGGGGGCGACCGAAGCCGAAGCGGGCCGTGATCTGCACCAGGAACACCAGGAACAGGCACGTGAAGAGCGCGCCGCCGATGCCATCGGCGGCTCTTTGCAGCCAGCGTTGCATGCGCGTTTACTTCGTGTTGTTGATGCGCTCGAGCAGCCCCTTCGGCCACGCCTTGGCGATGTCCGATTGCGCATACGCGGCCTGCACCGACTTGCGGAAGGCGTCCACGTCGGGGGTGCTGACCTGCAGGCCCTGCTGCTTGAAGAAGTCCACGATCTGGGCTTCTTCCTTGATGCGGTTCTCGTTGTTGTAAACGGCAGCGGCGCGGGCGGCGGCCTTCACCTTGTCGCGCTGTGCGGGCGTCATGGCGTTCCAGCTCTTGTTGGAGATGGCGATGAAGATGCCGTCCACCAGGTGGTTGGTCAGCACCAGCTGCTTGGTCACTTCGTAGAACTTGGCGGCGCGCACGGTGGGCAGCGGGTTGTCCTGGCCGTCAATGGTGCCGGTCTTCAGGCCCAGGTACACCTCACCAAAGGCCAGCGGTGTAGCGGTGGCGCCCAGTGCTTCACCCAGGAACAGCCATTCCTTTGAGCCGGGCATGCGCAGCTTCACGCCTTTCAGGTCGGCCGGGGTCTTGACGTTGCGCGCCTCGCGCAGGTTCACCTGGCGCGTGCCCAGGTAGATGGGCGACAGCACGGTCACGTCCATCTTCTCGGAAACGAGCTTGTACAGCTCTTCGCCAATGGGGCCGTTGAAGACCTTCTGCTGGTGGTCCGGGTCGCGGATGATGTAGCCCGCCGTGAAGATGGAGAACTCGGGCACCAGCTTGGCGATGTCGAACGCCGAGATGGACGACAGCTCCAGGTTGCCACGCGCCATGGCAGCGGGCTCGGTGCCCTGCTTGAACAGCGCGGCGTTGAGGTTGATCTGCACGTCGAACTCGCCGGGCGCGCTCTTGTCCAGCGAGTCCTTGAACACCGTCCACATCTTGCCGTGCCAGTCGTCGGCCACGGCGGGGGTGGAAATGCGCAGCGGGATCTTGCTCTGTGCCTGCGCGGGCAGGGCCACGGCGCCCAGCAGGGCGGTGGCGGCGGTGGCGGCCAGCAGGCCGCGGCGGAAGAGGGAAGTGGTCATGGCTGTCTCCTGTTTGTTGGCGTGGGGGAAAAAATCAAAGCTCAATCATGGGCTGGATCAAGACCAAGCGCCAGCAGGCGCTGGTGCAGTTCGGCCTGTTCGCTGCCGGCCAGGGCCACCAGCGGCGGGCGCACCCGCAGCCAGCTTGCCTGGCCATCGCGTTCGGCCATCACACCCTTGAGCGCGGGCATGAGCGAAAAACCTTCAAAGATGGCCAGCAGGTCTTTCACACGTTGCTGGTCGCGTGCGGCGGTGGGGGCGTCGGGCTGGGTGACCAGGCGGTGCACCAGCCGGGGCACGAAGTTGGCCAGGCCGCTGATGGCGCCAGTGCTGCCCAGGCGGCCCAGGGTCTGCAGGTCGGGCTCGAAACCCACGTACACCGTCAGCGGCGGCATGAAGGCGTTGGCCAGCCCTACGGAATGGGCCTGGTCGCAGGCGCTGTCCTTGATGCCTGCGATGGTGTCGGGGTAGAGCTTGAGCAGCGTGGCAATGACGTTGTGCGACAGGCCCACGCCCACCACCTGGGGGATGTGGTACAGGTACAGGCGCAGGCGCGGGTTGGCGACGCGGTCGATGACCCAGCGGTAGGCGTCGATGATGCCCTGGTCGGACACGCCCTTGAAGAAGAAGGGCGGCAGCACCAGGCAGCCATGCACGCCCAACTCCACCGCATGGCGCGTCAGGGCCACCGTTTCCGACGGCGCGGCGCAGCTGGTGGAGACCATCAGTCGGCTGGCGGGCACGCCGCGCGCCACCAGTGCCTCCACGGCGGCCATGCGCTCGGCCATGGAGAACGAAGGGCCTTCGCCCGTGGTGCCAAAGGCGGTCACGCCGCCGCAGCCTGCGTCCAGCAGCTTCAGGGCGTGGGCGGCAAAGGCGTCGTGGTCAATGTCCAGCGACTCGGTCAGGGGGGTAAGCATCGCGGGCCAGATGCCGCGAAACGCGTTTTGGTGGGCAGGGGTCATTCGGATTTTTCCAGTTGCTCTGAAGACCACGGCAGCGGCGGGCGTGGCAGCCCCAGCACGCGGCGGCGGGCGCTTTCGATGTGGTGCGTCAGTCGTTCGGCGACGGCGGCGGCGTCGCGCCGCCGCATGGCTTCGATGAACCACAGGTGCTCCTCCATGGCGGCCAGCAGGATGTCGGCCGACAGGCTGGAGCTTTCGAACTTGATGAGGCGCACCCGCAAGCTGTTGATGCGGTAGGCCTCCGAGATGAGGTCGTTGCCCATCGCGTCGATCATGTGCTCGTGCAGGCCCCAGTCCACCTGGGTGGCTTCGGCCAGCAGGGCTTCGTCGATGGGGCCGCTGCGCGCGCGGCGCACGATGGAGAGGTGTTCGGCCTCGATGCTTTCCAGCTCGGCGTCGCTGGCCTGGGTGGTGAAGCGCACGGCGGCTTCGCGTTCCAGCAGCAGGCGCAGCTCAAACGCGTTCTTGATGAGCTTGACGTCCACGTTGGCCACTTGCAAGCCGCGCTGCGGCACGGTGTGCAGCAGACCTTCAGCCTCCAGGCGCGGAATGAGTTCGCGCACCGCACCCAGCGGCATGCCGAGCAGCTGCATCAGTTCCCGCTGCGAAATGAACTGCCCCGGGCGAATGTGCGCCTGCATGATCTGCTGGCGGAAGTTTTCATAGGCCTGCGCACGCAGGCTGGGCGCGCGCTGTGCGGGTGTGGTAGTGCTCATGCCTGTTCCTCCAGCCACACGCCCTTGCGCAGCAGCAGGTTGCCGTAGGGGCGCTGCTCGCCTGAGCGCAGGATCACGAAAGCCCTGGCCGCCGCTTCGTAGAAGGCGTGCCGCTCCACGGGCACTGGGGCGGCCAGCCCAGCGGCCTGCAACTGCTGCGTGAATGCCTGCACCGGCGGGGGCACTGCCTGCGGGTTGCCCACCACCGCCATGCAGCGTGCCGGGTCGGGTTCAAAGTCGTCCACCGGCAGCAGTGCCAGCACCGCGCGCAGCACTGCGGGGGCGTCGGCGCCGGGCAGTTCCACCAGGCGCGCACCACCCTGCGCCGCCACACGCGCCGACGGGAAGTTGGCGTCCACGATGGCCACGTCATCACCATGCCCCATGCTGGCCAGGGCGTGCAGCGCATCAGGGGTGAGCAGTGGGGGCAGGTGCTTGAGCATGGCTAGGGTTTGTACTGGTTTCAGACTGACATGTTAGTTAGAAAATAACTGACAGTTCACTGGTGGAAACCCTGAGATGCCTTTTTCTTTCGTGAGCCAGATGGCTGGCGGCCTGCGCGTGGGCCTGGGCGGTGCCGCGCTGGGCAACCTGTTCGCGCCTGTGGCCGATGCCGACGCCCGCACCCTGTTGCAAGCCGCCTGGGACGACGGATGCCGCAGCTTCGACACGGCGCCGCATTACGGCCACGGTTTGTCGGAGCGCCGCCTGGGCGATGCTCTGCGCCCGCACCCACGTGACGGCTGGTGCCTTTCCAGCAAGGTGGGCCGCCTGCTCACCCCCTGCCAGAACGTGCCGCGCGAACAGCACGCTTATGTGGATGGCCTGCCCTTTGTGCAGCACTGGGACTACAGCGCCGCAGGCACGCGCCGTAGCGTGGAAGACAGCCTGCAGCGCCTGGGCCTGGCCCGGTTGGACTTGGCCTATGTGCACGACATGGACGCCGCCACACACGGTGAACGCGCGCCGCAGGTGCTGCGCCAGGTGCTGGAGGAAACCCTGCCCACCTTGCGTGCCTTGCAACGCGAAGGCCTGGTGGGCGCCGTTGGCTTGGGGGTGAACGACCATGCCGTGGTGCTGGAAGTGCTGCGCCACGCCGACCTGGACGCCCTGTTGCTGGCTGGCCGCTACACCCTGCTGGACCACGCCGCCCTGCCCGCGTTGCTGCCCGAGTGCCAGCGCCGGGGCGTGCGGCTGGCGCTGGGCGGGCTGTTCAACTCCGGCCTGCTGGCGCGCGGTACGCGGCAGGGCCCGGCCACCTTCAATTACGTGCCCGCCGCCAGCGCCTGGGTGGAGCGCACAGCGCGCATCGAAGCGGTGTGCGACGCCCATGGTGTGCCCTTGCGTGCTGCCGCCCTGCAGTTTGCCCAGGCCCACCCCGCCGTGGACCTGCTGGTGCTGGGCGCCCGCCACGTGGACGAGTGGCGCGACGGCCTGGCCATGCTGCGCCGCCCCATCCCCGCCGCCTTCTGGGAAGACTTGCGCCGCCAAGGTCTGCTGCCCGATGCAGCACCCACACCATGACGAACACGCCCGCCCCCGTCATCGATGCCCACTTCCACGCCTGGCAGCTCAGCCGTGGCGACTACGGCTGGCTCACTCCCGCGTTGGCCCCCATCTACCGTGACGTAGCCGTGCCCGACTGGCGTGCTCAAAGCCAGCCGCACGGTGTGAGCGCCGCCGTGCTGGTGCAGGCCGCGCCCACCGAGGCCGAGACCGCCTTCCTTCTGGCGCAGGCCGACGCGCACCCCGAAGTCCTGGGTGTGGTGGGCTGGGTGGACTGGCTGGCGCCTGACGCCCCAGACCGCATCCACACCCTGGCCCGCCACCCCAAGCTCAAGGGCCTGCGCCCCATGCTGCAAGACATTGCCGACCCCGACTGGATCCTGCAGCCTGCGCTTGATGCCTGCCTGCACGCCATGGCCGATGCCGGGTTGGTGTTCGACGCCCTGGTCAAGCCGGTACACCAGCCCCGCCTGCTGGAACTTGCGCGGCGCCACCCAGGCCTGAAGGTGGTGATTGACCACGCAGCCAAACCCGATATTGCCCAGGGCCAGTGGCAGCCTTGGGCTGATGGCATGGCGCAACTGGCACAGGAGACGCCGTTTGCCTGCAAGCTCTCGGGCTTGCTCACCGAATGTGGCCCTAACCCCGCGCCCCATGCTGCCCGCCGTTGGGCGCGGCACGTGATCGACGTTTTCGGCCCGAGCCGAGTGATATGGGGTAGCGACTGGCCCGTGCTGGAGTTGGCCGCCACCTACGCCAGCTGGTGGCAGGAGACCCAGACCCTTCTGTCGCCACTGGCCCCGGCCGAACGCGATGCCATTCTGGGCGCCAACGCCGCCCGTGTGTACCAACTTTCCACCCCCCGACCCTGAACCCTGCAAGCCATGAGCCAAACCCACCCCAGCGTCAGCGAACGCCTTGCCCATTCCCTGCCCCAAGACCACGAACGCGCCACCCTGCTCGGGCGGCTGTGGCTGCCCGGCACCGGTGCCCTGCCCGTGACCCTGCACCAGGGCCAGTTGCTGGACTTGTCGCCCCTGGCCCCCACCAGCAGCCAGTTGCTGGAGCTGGACAACCCCGCCCGGGCCATTGCACAGGCGGTGGCAAGCGGCGGTTTGCGCGCCGTGGCGCGAATGGATGCCGCGCTGGCCAACAGCGACGAGGACCACCGCAACCCCGCCCTGCCCTGGCTGCTGGCCCCGTGCGACCTGCAGGTGGTCAAGGCCAGCGGTGTCACCTTCGTGGCCAGCATGCTGGAACGGGTGATAGAAGAGCAAGCGCGCGGCGACGCCAGCCGCGCCGACGGTATCCGCCGCGAGCTGTTCGCCATCCTGGGTGACAACCTGGGCGCCATCGTGCCCGGCTCCGCCGAGGCGGCCGAGGTCAAGCGCGTGTTGCTGGCCCGCGGCGCCTGGTCGCAGTACCTGGAAGTGGGCATCGGGCCCGACGCCGAGATCTTCACCAAGGCCCCGGTGCTGTCGGCCGTGGGCAGCGGCGCGCACGTGGGCGTGCACCCGGGCTCCGACTGGAACAACCCCGAACCCGAAATCGTGCTGGCCGTGAACAGCCGTGGCCAGACGTTGGGCGCGGCCCTGGGCAACGACGTGAACCTGCGCGACTTCGAAGGCCGCAGTGCCTTGCTGCTGGGCAAGGCCAAGGACAACAACGGCTCCTGCGCCATCGGGCCCTTCATCCGCCTGTTCGACACACACTTTGGCATTGACGACGTGCGCCACTGCACCCTGACGCTGGAGGTGGACGGCCCCGAAGGCTTCAACTGGCGCGGCTCGGGAAACATGGGCACCATCAGCCGCGACCCGCTGGACCTGGTGGGCCAGGCCATCAACGCCAACCACCAGTACCCCGACGGTTTCATGCTCTTCCTTGGCACCATGATCGCGCCCACGCAAGACCGGCGCGGCGCGGGCCAGGGCTTCACGCACGAGGTGGGCGACCGCGTGTGCGTTTCCACCCCGCGCCTGGGCACGCTGGTCAACCGCGTGCGCCCCTCGTGCGACGTGGCGCCGTGGACTTACGGCATTGCCGCACTGATGCGGCAGTTGCGCGCAGCCGCCTGAACGTTACGCCTGCAGGCGCGTAACCATGTGGCCAAAAGCCGTGGCGTCGATGCCGTGGCCCAGTCCGGGCACGCTGTCGTGCGTCACCTGGCTGCCCAGTGCCTTGAGCGCCTGCGCTGCTTCCTGGCTGAAGCGCGGGGAAATCACGTTGTCCTGGTCGCCATGGATGAGGTGCACCGTCAAACCCGCAGGCGCTAGGCGTGGGGCGGTGGCAAAGCGCCCGGCGAAGGCCACCACCCGGTGAGCTGGCAAGGTGGCCTGCTGGGTGGATTCCAGCGCCATGATGGCGCCCTGCGAAAAACCCACCAGCGTGGTTTGAGCGGGCTCCACGCCTGCCTTTTGCTGCCATTCGCCAACGGTGGAAATGAACAGCGGCATGGCCTGCGCAATGCGGGCGGGCCGCCCCTCTTCCGTCACGCCAATCACCGAGAACCACTGCCTTCCTGCGCCCAGGTCCGACGCATGTGGGCCGTCCACGCTTACCACCATCGCCCCGGGGAACTGCCGGGCAATGCCCTGCCCAACGGGCAGCAGGTCGTGCGCGTTGGAGCCCACGCCGTGGAACAGCAGAAACAAATGGCTGGCGCCAGCGGCGGGCTGCTGGATGACGATGCTGCTGCTCATGACTGCTCCTCAAAACGCCGGACGGGGCCCTGCGTGGTGTCCACCATCTCGTCGAAAGCCGCGGCAGGGCGCATCCAGGTCAGCGCCGCGCCGTCGCCTTGCAGGGGGCGGTAGAGAATGCCCGTTTCCAGGGTGGCCTCGATCAGGCAGGCGCCCGTCACTTCGTACAAGCCCCCCTTGTAGTGGCGCAGGCGGCGGCCGGGCTGCAAATGGGGTGGAACGTGGATGCTGGGTGTCATGCGTTGTTGGTTCGATGCCTAAAACAAGGGCCTGGGGCTTTTGTGGAATTCCCGGAAAAGGTATATTTTCCAGGGTTTACCCTGGCGTGTCTGGGGCAAACGTATCACCCACCTAGCTCCACCTATGGCTACCTTCTCGCCCGAATGGGTCGGCATGATCGCCGCCGTGTTGACCACCGCCAGCTTTTTGCCGCAGGTGTGGTTGACCTACAAGACCCGCAATGTCTCGGGCATCTCCCTGGGCATGTACAGCGTGTTCACGGCAGGGGTGGCTCTGTGGCTGGTTTATGGTCTCTACCTGGAATCTTGGCCGGTGATCCTGGCCAACTTTGTCACCCTGACGCTGGCGCTCCTCATTCTGGGCATGCGCCTGAAGTACGGCAAGCGCCAACAACATTGCCCGGGGTCGGCCTCCCGCTAGAATCGCCGCCTTGGCACACCTGAGCGAAAGCCAGGGCCGCAAAGCCTCCGGTCTGCATCCCGTTCGCCTGGCGGGACACGATAGCGGGGTTGCCCGTCAGACACCTCACTCTGACGGCCACTGTTCCGGCAGTTCCGCCGGGACGGTCTTCGCGTCGATACCGGCTCCACCGGGTGCTGCCACGGCTGTTAGATTGGCCCCCCATTTTGTGCAATCCGGTGTTTTTGATACGACGCATGCCCTTCATCGCCCCCTTGTGTTTCCCTGAACCTTGGTTCGCCCAGGCTAAGCAGCCTGGCGCGGAGCCTGCTCGATGAATGTCGAACTGACCCGCGAGGGCTGGCAGGCCGTGTGGGCCTGGGTGCAACGCAGGGCCCTGCATCCGGAGCGTCAAGACGAGACCGAATGGCGCAGGCATGCTCAACGGTGCCTGAACTTGGCTGCTGAGGGGGAGCCTGCGGGAGTCAGCATGGGGGGGCGGGTGTCCAGCAGCGGCCAACTGGAGGTGATCCGCCTGAAGCCGCATTGGTACCGCGTTTCCAGCCGCTGGGCGAAGACCGAGCCAAGCCCGAGCAGGCCCGACCCGACAGCCGACTTGCTGGCGGATTTCCTAGCCTAGCCAGCCTACACCAGCCCGTGTGCCGCCAGCTCCGCACGGCATTGCGCCGGGTCGCGGAAGTGCACCGCGTGCCAGCCGTGGGCGTGCGCGGTGTCGATGTTGGGCCGCGAATCGTCAATGAACAATGTGCCCGGTCCGCTCGCGCCGAAGCGTGCGTCGGCGCTCTTGAAAATCGGGCGCTCGGGTTTGATCTGGTTCACATGCGCCGAGAAGATGCCGTCGCGGAAGCGGTCAAAGAAGGCGTTGCCCTGGACCAGGATGTCGGCATACGGCGCGGGCATGTTCGACAGGAAGTACAGCGGCACACCCTTGCGGTGCAGCGTGTCGATCAGGTCCACCGTTTCGCTCATGGGGGTGAGGTGCGGCGGAATGCCTTCGATGACGGTGTGCACCTCGTCCTCGGTCAGCCCGGTGCGCTGCGCAATGCGGCTGGCCAGCGCAGGCGGTTCGATCTGCCCCAGGTCGAACAGCGCCCAGTCGCTTTCCGGGTGGAAGGTCTGGAAAATTTCGCCTGCCCAGTGGCGGGCCTGTTCCTCGTTCTGAATGCGCTGCGGCAGCAGCTGCCCCAGCACCACCAGCGGCTGCCAGTTGAAGACGACGCCGCCCAGGTCGAATACCACGCGTTGAATCATGAGTTTTTCCTTGTCTTTCAGATGCTGACCACGGACACGCCGTGACCGTCGAGTGCCAGGCCCACAGTGTCACCCAGCTGCCAGGCGCGGTGCACGTCGGAGCTGATCACGAAAATCGGGCCCAAGGCCGTGTCCACCGTGAGTTCCTGGTGGCTGCCCAGGTAGGCCTGTTTGGTGAGCGTGCCGTTGAGTGTGCCTTCGGCGGGCGCGGTGGCCTGCCAGGCTTCCGGGCGAATGGCCACCTTGACTGCACCCGCCGCGCATCGGTGCCGTGGCATCAGCGCCAGCGGGCCGACCTGCACCTGCCCGTCGGGCAACGAGTTGCCGTCGTAGAGCATGGCCTCGCCCATGAAGCCCGCCACAAAGGTGCTGCGCGGGCGCTCGTACAGTTCTTGCGGTGTGCCCGCCTGGGCGATGTTGCCGCCGTCCATCACGATGATCTGGTCGCTCACGGCCAGGGCCTCGCTCTGGTCGTGCGTCACGTAGGCCACGGTCAGGCCCAGGCGCTGTTGCAGGCTGCGAATTTCCTCGCGCATGCTGCGGCGCAGCCGCGCGTCCAGGTTGGACAGGGGCTCGTCGAACAGCAGCACCGCCGGTTCGATGACCAGCGCGCGGGCCACGGCCACGCGCTGCTGTTGGCCGCCGGACAGCTCGCTGGGGTAACGCTGGTCCATGCCGGACAGGCCGACCGTGGCCAGGGCTGCGCGGGCGCGGTCTTCGGTCTCGCGGGCCGATGCGCGGCCCACGCTCAGGCCGTAGCCCACGTTCTGCAGCACTGTCATGTGCGGGAACAGCGCATAGTTCTGGAACACCATGCTCACGTTGCGGTCGGCCGGGCCCAGCGTGGTCACGTCGCGTCCGTCGATCAGGATCTGCCCGCTGCTGGGGGTTTCCAGCCCCGCGATCATGCGCAGCGTGGTCGTCTTGCCGCAGCCCGAGGGGCCGAGGATGGTGGTGAGCGTGCCGCGCGGGACGCAAAAATCGATGCCGCGCACCACCAGGGGCGACGCTGCGTCGCCATAGCGTTTGGTCACGTTGCGGAATTCGATGCCGTAGGTATTCGTGGTCATGTCAGGCTCCAGGAAAGCGGTCGTGTCAAGGTGGCTTCAGTGGGGTTGCGAGCGCCTGCCGAGCTGGCGGTCGCCCACCAGGCGCTGCACTACCAGGGTGATGAGTGACATCAGCACGATGAGCACGGTGCAATACGCCAGGGCCACGCCGTAGTCGCCATTGCCCACGCGGCCGATGATGTAAGTGGTGGACAGTTCGTACTTGGCCGAGACCAGGAAGATCACCGCCGACACGGTGGTCATGGAACGCACGAAGCCATAGATGAGTGCGGCGGTGAGGGCAGGCTTGAGCAGCGGCACCACCACCCGGCGCAGCGTGGTGAGGGTGCTGGCGCGCAGCATCATGGAGGCTTCGTCCAGTGAGCGGTCCAGCTGCTTGAAGGCAGCGGTGCCCGCCCGCACGCCCACCGGCAGGTTGCGGAACACGAAGCACAGCACGATGATGAGCCCGGTGCCCGTGAGTTCGAACGGCGGCACGTTGAAGGCCAGGATGTAGCTCACGCCCAGCACCGTGCCGGGGATGGCGAAAGTGAGCAGTGCCGAGAACTCGAACGCCGACTTGCCCCGGAACTCGGTGCGCGCCAGCAGCCAGGCAATGAGCAGGCCCAGCGCGGCGCACAGCGGTGCGGCAATGCCCGCCAGCGTGACCGTGGTGAACAGCGAATTCCACGCCGTGCCCGCCCAGACCAGGCCGAACTCGCTCCATTGCACGTCAAAAGCCGCGCGGAAGTGGTTGAGCGTGATGGTGTAGTCGCGCCCCCAGGTTTGCACAAAGCCCCCTGCGAAGGCGAACAGGTACAGCGCCACCGTGAACAGCAGCCACGGCCCGGCCACGCCGATGGACACCCAGCGCACGCCGCGCGGCAGCGGCATGGGCAGGCTGGCGTCGCCCTTGCCGGTAACGGTGGTGAACTGCGAGCGGCCCAGCACCCAGCGCTGCACGAAGAACACCGTCAGCGCGAACAGCGTGAGCACCATGGCCAGGGCAGCGGCCATGCCGGGGTCGATGGCGGCGCCCACGATGGCGAAGAAGATCTCGGTGGACAGCACCGCGTACTGGCCGCCCAGGATGATCGGGTTGCCGAAGTCGGCCATGCTTTCGATGAAGCCCACCAGGAAGGCGTTGGCCAGGCCCGGCTTGAGCAGCGGCAAGGTCACGCTCGTGAAGGTGCGCCAGCGGCTGGCGCGCAGCGTCTGGGCGGCTTCTTCCAGCGATGGGCTCACGCCCTGCACCACGCCGCGCATGATCATGAAGGCGATGGGCGTGAAGGCGAACATCTGTGCCAGCCACACACCAAACACGCCATAGAACCAGCGTGAGGGCGGGATGCCGAAGGCCCATTCCATGAACTGGTTGTAGAGCCCCGCGCGGCCAAAGATGAGGATGAGTCCCAGGCCCACCACGAAGGGCGGCGTGATGATGGGCAGCATGGCCAGGGCGTTGAGCGGTTTCTTCAGGCGGGTGCCGCCGCGCTCTGCCCACAGCGCCATCAACGTGCCCATGATGGTGGTGCCTGCGGCGGTGAGCAGCGCCAGGTACAGCGTGTTCCAGGCCACGCCACACTGGCGGCCTTCGGCCAGGCAGCCCAGGCCCCAGATGCGCTCGGTGGCCAGACGCTCGATGAGCGAGGCGGGGTGGAACACACCCATGTCGTCGTGGAAGGCCGACACCATGGAGCGGGCGACCGGATACACCACGAACAGCGCCAGCAAGGCCACACAGCCAACCACCGAGGCGGCCACGAACAGGTCGGAACGGAAGTACCCCAGCCGAGCCAGCGCGGCGCCCAGCACCACCACCAGGCTGAGCAACACCACGAAGGCGCCCCAACCCATGCCGTACTGGCCGTGTGCAAGCGGCCCCCAGGCAGCTTCCAGGCTGGGGAACACCCAACCCGGCACACCGATGGTGAAGCCGCTGCCCAGCAAACCGAGCAGCCCGAGCAATGCGCCGCCGAGCAACACCCAGCCTTGGCGCCGGTCTGCGGGGAACATGAGCGCCAGGCCTGCCAGCAGCAGACCCGCCACGCCGCTCCAAAGCCAGGGCCGGTCGTGGGTGGTGGCCTGCAACAGGCCGTTGCCAAAGCCTTCACCGCTCCACACCTGGGGCAGGGCCGACAGCAAAGATCCGTCTTGCAGGAAGTACCAGGGCAGCAGCGCATAGGCCGCCAGACCGATCAGAACCCAGGTTCCGATCGCTCTGTTGGAGCGCAGGGATAAAACTCGCATCATGGCGATCACTCTTGTTGGTGCTGAAGGAGGGGGTGGCCACGCGGGCCGCACCCCATCGGCAGGGCTGGGTTCAGCGCGGCAGGCTGTTGACCTCGCGCTCCCAGCGCTGGATCAGACGGCGGCGTTCGGCCACCTGGCCGTACTTGGCGTAGTCGTAGTCGATCAGCTTGATGCGGCGGAAGTCGGGCACGCGCGGGTCTACCTTGGTGGCCTTGTTGGACGGCAGCTGGAACTGCAGCGTGGCGGCACCCAGCGCCTGGGCGGAGGGCGTCAGCGCCCACTCGTAGAACTTCTTGGCAGCGTCCAGGTTGCGGGCGCCCCGGATGATGGACATGGAGCCGATTTCGGCGCCGGTGCCATCGGACGGGGTGACCGTCTCCAGCGGGAAGCCCTGGGCTTTCTCGCCAGGGCCGTCGTGCACGAAGCTGATGGAGACGGTGGCTTCGCCACGCGCCACGGCCTTGATCGGGCCGGTGCCCGAGCGGGTGTAGGTGGCGATGTTGCCGTGCAGCTTCTTCAGGTATTCAAAGGCCTGGTCTTCGCCCATGAGCTGCACCAGCGTGGCGATCATGGTGTAGGCCGTGCCGCTGGACGCCGGGTTGGCCGACTGGATCTCGCCCTTGTATTCGGGCTTGAGCAGGTCGCTCCACAGCGTGGGCACGGGCAGGTTCTTCTTCTTGAGCAGTTCAACGTTGTAGCCAAAGCCCAGCGGACCGGAGTAGATGCCCACCGTCTTGTAGCCGGACTGCTGGGCCTGCCTTTGGGCCCATTCGTGCAACTGCGGCAGCGATGGCGAACGGTATTCCTGCGAGAGGTTCTGCTCGGCAGCCTGCAGGTGCGGGTCGCCGGTGCCGCCGAACCACACGTCTGTCTTGGGGTTGGCCCGCTCGGCCAGGATCTGTGCCAGGGCCTCGCCAGAGCCCTTGAGCGTCATGTTGACCTTGACGCCCTGGCTCTTTTCGAACGTCACGGCGATCATGCTGCACCAGGCCGCCTGGGCGGAACAGATCAGGTTGAGTTCCTTGTTCTGTGCATGCGCAGGAGCGATGGCAATGGCCAGCAGCGGAGTCAGCAGCAGGGATTTTTTCATGGTGTCTCTCTCTATTCAGGGTGGGGTTGATCGGCAGGAGGGTGGAACCGTTGGCGCCATTCAGGGGCCCGCTGGCATGGCTGTGTTGGACGGCGGCAGCACGCTGACGTCTCGTGCGCGCAGGAACAGGCTCACCGGTGAACCCGGGCGCCAGCCAGTTTGTTCCCCGGCGCGAAGGATGAACAGCGTGCCCAGGGTGGTGCTGACCTGGTATTCGGTCTGGCGGCCCACATAGGCGCGGCCGATGACTTTGCCCGCCAGCCCTTCGCCGCAGGCCGCCTCCATGCGCCAGGCTTGTGGGCGTACCACCAGCCTCAGCGGACCATGCCTGGTGCCCGGGTGGGGGCCTAGGTCCAGCGGGCCCAGCCGCAGGTGGCCGTCAGTGCCGGTGTGGGCATCGAAAATGGCTGCATCTCCCATCATCGACGCCACCGTCTCGCTGGCCGGTGTCTCGTAGATGTCACGCGGCGTGCCGACCTGAAGAATGCGCCCCTCGTGCATCAGCGCAATCTGGTCGCTCACGGCCATGGCTTCGTCCTGGTCGTGCGTCACGTAGAGCACGGTCAGGCCATGGCGGCGTTGCAGTTCGCGGATGTCTTCACGTATCTGGCGGCGCAGGGCCACGTCCAGGTTGGACAGGGGTTCGTCCAGCAGCAGCACCTTGGGTTGCAGGGCCAGTGCCCGGGCCAGGGCCACGCGCTGCTGCTGCCCGCCCGACAGTTCCGTGCTGAAGCGTCGCGCCATGCTCCCCATGCCCACCATGTCCAGCGCCTGCTGGGCGCGGGCTGCCTGTTCCTTCGGGGCCACGCCGCTGGCGCGCAGGCCGAACAGCACGTTGTCCCACACGCTCAGGTGCGGAAACAGTGCGTAGTTCTGGAACACCATGCTGACGGGGCGTTGGGCGGGCCCAAGGGTGGTCATGTCCAGCTCGTCCAGCCAAAGGCGGCCGGCGCTGGGCAGTTCCAGCCCAGCCACCAGGCGCAGCAGCGTGCTCTTGCCGCAGCCCGAAGGGCCCAGCAGCGTGGTGAGCTGCCGCCGGTGCAGGCGCAGGTGTATGCCGCGCAGTGCCCGGGTGCCGTCGGGGAATGCTTTTTCTAGGCCGTCCATGACCACCTCGGCGCTCACGTTGAGTCCTTGGCCGCGGGCGCGCCGCCTTCCGCCACTGGCAGGGGCCAGCGCACCACGGCGTCCACGCCGATCACCTTTTGATCTTGCAGGCGGTTGTAAAGCGCCACGGTGGCGTCCATGGACTGCGCGATCTGCTGGCAGATGGACAAGCCCAGGCCAATGCCGGTGCCCCCCGATGCCGATTCAAACGGTTTGAAGAGCTTGTCGCGCACGGCTTCGTCCACGCCGCCCGCGTTGTCCCAGACGATCAGTTCCGCCTCGCCGGGCAGCACACGCACCACCATGCCCAGCGCCGAGCCCTTGGGCGCGTGGTGAATGGCGTTGGACAGCAGGTTGCGCACCATTTCGCCCAGCATCCAGGGGTCGGTCTGCAGGCTCAGCGGCACCGCCTGCAGGTTGAAGTCGAGCCGCTTGCGGGCCAGCAGCGGGGCGAATTCCATGGCAATGTTGCGTGCCACCTGGGCCAGATCCACGGCGTGCCATTCGCCACGCTGCTGCAACTGCTCCACCTTGGCCAGCGCCAGCAACTGGCGCGTGAGGTGGCTGGAGCGGTCCACCGTGGCCAGCATGCGGGGAAGGGCGTCGTGCGCGTCCAGTTGGCCAGACATGAGACCCTGTAGCTGCGTGCGCAGCACCGCGAAGGGGGTACGCAGCTGGTGCGACGCATCGGCCAGAAAGCGGCGCTGCTGCGCCAGCGATTCGCGTTGCCGCAGCAGCAACTGGTCGATGGCCTCGACCAGGCCGCGCAGTTCTGTGGGGTGGTTTTGCACGGGCAGCGCGTGGTCTTCGCGGATGGCACGGCGCAGGGGCGCCTCCAGTTGCGTGACCTGGCGCATGGTGCGGCGCAGCACCCACGCAAAGGGCAGGGCCGTTGCCGCCAGCAGGTAAACGGTGTCTTGCAAGGCCCCTTCTGCAACCGGCAACACACCCCAGGCCGTGAGCCCGGCCAGCAGCAGCCGGGCCAAGGCCAACAGCGCCAGCAGTTGCAGCAGCAGCCTGCCCTGCAGGCTTTGGCACCAGGCGGTCAGGCGCTTCATGGCCGTTCGCCCAGGGCCTCATCGGCCAGGAAGTAGCCCACACCGCGCAGGGTCATGAGGCTGGCGCCTGTGCCGCTCAGCCGTTTGCGCAGGCGGTGCACCAGCACGTCGATGGCGTCGGGCCCCACCGCTTCGTTGCCAAACACGGTGTCTATCAGGTGCTCGCGGGCCACTGCCTGGTGGTTGCGCTCCATCAGCGCCTTGAGCAGCGCCAGCTCGCGCGCGGGCAGCTCCATGGGCACCGGGCCGCGGTACACCAGCCCGCTGGCACGGTCCACCCGCAGCAGGCCGCAGCGGATCTCCTCAATGCCCAGGCTGCGCCGCACCAGCGCCTTCAGGCGGGCAGTCAGCTCCTGGATGTCGAAAGGTTTGGTGAGGTAGTCGTCGGCGCCGGTGTTCAGGCCCAGCACCCGCTCCTCCACGGCGCCGCGTGCCGTCATGATCAGCACAGGCACCGCCGAGCCGCTGCCGCGCAGGTGCTCCAGCACCTCCAGCCCGTCCATGCCCGGCAGGCTCAGGTCCAGCAGCACCGCGTCGAACCGGGTGCGGCGCAGCATGGACAGGGCGTCTTCGCCGTCTGCGCAGCAGGTCACCTCGAAGCCCTCGGTGCTCAGCACCCGGCTCAAGGCGTGGACCAGGTCCAGATCGTCTTCGACCAGCAGCAGTTTCATGTTGCCGATCATGGCAGTTCAACCCCGGCTGCGCGATAGAGGAAACCTTGGGAAAGCTTGAAAGCTGGGTGAAATGTTCAGCGCCCCAAGGGCTGCCTACAATCGCCCGATGAACGAACGCCCAACACTTATTGCCACCCACAACGGTACTTTTCATGCGGACGACGTGTTCGGCGTAGGGGTTTTGATGGGCGCCTTCCCCAGCCACGAACTGCTGCGCACCCGCCAGCAGACCGCCATTGACGCGGCCGACTTTGCGGTGGACGTGGGCGGGGAATGGGTGCCCGAGCGGGGCCGCTTTGACCACCACCAGCGCGGATTCGCCGGTGCCCGCCCCGCCCAGAAGGTGAACGGCCTGGAACAGCCGGGCGTGGGCTACGCCAGTGCCGGGTTGGTCTGGTCGGTGCACGGCGCGGCCTATGCGCGTGCGCTGGCTCAGGCACGTGGCTTTGTGCTTGATGATGACGCCATCGCCAGCATCGTCCACTCCATTGACCATTCGCTGGTGCAGTACCTGGACATGGTGGACACCGGCCAGGGTGAAGTGGCGCCGGGCATCTTCGGGCTGTCTTCGCTGATCGCGCAACTCAACACCAACTGGCTGGAGGAGCGCGGGCTAAACGTGCAGGCCAAGGCGCAGTTGCAAGACGCGCGCTTTGTGGAGGCCGTGGCCATCACCCGCAAGTTTCTGGACCAGGCCATCGTCAAGAAGATCGGGCAGATTCTGGCCGTGGACACCGTGCGCCAGGCGCCGCGTTTGCTGAACGGGCGGGTGCTGCACCTGCGAGAGGGCGGCATGCCGTGGACGCGTGTGGTGGTGGACGAAATGCCCGACGTTCGCCTGGTCATCTACCCCGACTCGGACGGCAGCCAGTTCCAGGTCAAGACCGTGCCGGTTGAAGTGGGGTCTTTCGATTCCCGCATTGACTTGCCCGCTGCCTGGGCGGGCCTGCGCGACGCGGAACTGGCCGCCGTGACCGGCGTGGCCGACAGCGTGTTCTGCCACCTGAACCTGTTCATTGCAGGTGCGCGCAGCTTTGAAGGGGCGGTGCGGTTGGCGGAGTTGGCGTTGAGCGGTGCGGAGGCGGTGTGATCTGAGCGGGGGAGGTTCGCAGGGCGCGGCCAAGACCGGTCCCTGCAGCTCACCCCTCCTGGCGTTGGGTGCAGGCGGGGCCAGCAGCCGATGGCGCCTGCTCAAGACGGTGTTGCCCCGCCGCTGACGTCGTCACCATCCAGATCCCGCTGCACACCAGCACCAGCGCCACGGCGTTGTGCCAGGCCAGAATGCTTTCGCCCAGGAACGCGGCCGACAGCAGCGCGCCGAACACCGGAATGAGGAACACGTACACCGACACCGTGCCCACGCGGTTGTGCTTGAGCAGCGCCGCCCACAGGGCAAAGGCGGCGGCAGAAAGCACCACCATGTAGGCCAGCAAGGCACTGGACGCCCAGGTGAACCCTTGCAGCGTGCCGCCGCTGGCGTAGCCGCCCAGCAGCAGCACCGCACCGCCCAGGGCCAGCTGGTGGCCGGTCATCACCATCGCGTCCATGCGTTGCGACATGTGCTTGCCGTAAATGGTGCCTGCCGACAGCACGAACGCCGCCAGAACGATGAAGCCTTCGCCCAGCAGGGTGAACTCCATGTTCATCTGCCCGCCGCCGCCGAGGTTCACCACCATCACCCCGGCAAAGCCGATGGCGCAGCCCAGCGCCTTGCGGTGGGTGAGCCGGTCGTTGTGGTAGATGAAATGGGCCAGCAGCACGCTGAAGAAGGTGCCCGTGGCGTTGAGGATGGAACCCTTGACCCCGGTGACGTGCGCCAGCCCGACGTAGAAGAACACGTACTGCAGCGAGGTTTGCGTCAGCCCCAGCAATGTGAGGCGGCCCACGTCGCGCGCGTCCAGTTTCCACAGCGGCTTGCGCATGAGCGTGGCCATCACCAGCAACAGCAGCCCGGCGAACAGGAAGCGGTAGCCCGCAAAGACGAGCTGCGAGGCCACGTCGTCGCGTGCAATGTTGAACAGCGCGTACCCGTTTTTGATGGCGGGGTAGGCGCTGCCCCACAGGGCGCAGCACAGGGTGGCCAGGGCCAGCACCACCCTGGGCCTTTGCAGCAGCGGCAAGCGCTGCGCCGTGCTCAACACGGCTGGCCCTGCCGGTCCAGCAACCAGCGGGGAGCGTCTTGCAGGCAGACGGGGCGCAAAAAGCGCTGCAGCGCAGCGTCACCCACCGAGGTGGTCATGGGCGCGGTGGAGGCGGGCCACGGGCCGCCGTGTTGCTGCGCGGCGGTGACGGCCACGCCGGTGGGCACGCCCTTGAAGAGCACGCGACCGGCCACGCTGGCGGCGGTGCGTACCAGTTCGCGGTGAGCGGGGGTGTCTTCGTCCACACCCCACAGCGTCACGGTCAGGCTGCCTTGCACGGCGCGCAGCACCTGCTGCACTTCGTCCAGCGTGCGCGCACGCACGATCAGGCTGGAGGGGCCGAAAACCTCTTCACGCAAGGCGTGCTCGGCGATGAAGCGCTGGGCGTCCACCTGCGCCAGGAAGGGGCGGGGCGCTTGCGGGCCGTCGGCCTCTTGCACCAGGGCCTGGGCGCCATGGGCCAGCTGGGCTTGCGTGCCTGCGGCAAAGGCCTTGCGCATGCCTGCCGTCAGCATGGCGTGGGGTTGCTGCTGCGCCAGTGCGGCGGCCAGGGCTTCCACGAAGCGGTCGCTGGCGGGGTCGTCCAGCAGCACGATGAGGCCAGGGTTGGTGCAGAACTGGCCGCAGCCCAGGGCAATGGAGCCTGCCAGTGTGGTGGCCAGTGCGGGGCCTTGTTCGGCCAGCGCGGCGGGCAGGGCCACCACGGGGTTGATGGCGCCCAGTTCACCATAGAAGGGAATGGGCTGCGGGCGTGCCTGTGCCTCCGCCAGCAGGGCCAGGCCGCCCCGGGTGGAGCCGGTGAAGGCGGCGGCAGCAATGCCGGGGTGGCGAATGAGTGCCACGCCCACGTCGTTGCCCGCGCCCTGCACCAGGCCGATGAGGCCAGCGGGCAGGCCCTGCGCCTGCAGCACCTTTTGGATGAGACCGAACACGCGCACCGACAGGTGCGGGTGGCCTGGGTGGGCCTTGACCACCACCGGGCAGCCTGCGGCCAGGGCGCTGGCGGTGTCGCCACCCAGCACCGAAAAGGCGAACGGGAAGTTGCTGGCCGCGTACATGGCGACCGGGCCCAGGGGCCAGAGCTGGCGCGTCATGTCCGGGTGGCCCACGGGCGGGGCACCGGCCACGGCGGGGTCGTCCACACGCGCGAAGGGGGCACCGCTGGCGGCCAGGTCGGCAAAGCGGCGCAGCTGGAAGGTGGTGCGGTCCAGCTCGCCGTTCAGGCGCACGGGGCCCAGGGCGGTTTCGGTGTCGGCCAGCTCCACCAAGGCGGTGCGGTCGGCTTCCAGCGCGTCGGCCAGGCCGCGCAGCAGTTGTGCGCGCGCTTCGCCGCTGCTGGCGGCCCAGGCGGCAGAGGCCTGCGCGGCGGCTTGCACGGCGCGGTCAATGTCGGCGGCGGTGGACGCTTGAAGGGGTTGACCAAAGGCTTGGCCGGTGCGGGCTTCGACAGATTGCAGTTGAGACATGTTGGGTTGAGGGGTCAATGTGTTGCTGGCGGTTCGGTGGGCTGTGAGCGGCGCAGCCGTTCACGGCTGTTGGACAAATGCGTGCGCATGGCGGCGCGGGCAGCTTCGGCGTCTTGGGCGCGTATGGCCTGGTAGATGTTCTCGTGCTCGCTGTGCACGCGCTGCAGGTAGGCCAGGCGGCCTTCGGGCGCGGCGTCGGCAGTGTTGAGCCGCGTGCGCGGAATGATCATGGTGCCCAGGTAGGTCATCAGGTCGGCAAAGTGGCGGTTGCCGGTGGCACGTGCCACTTCCATGTGGAACTGGAAGTCCGAGGGCACGGCGTCAGACACCGCCTGGATGGACGCCTCGAAGGCGGCCAGCGCCGCTTCCATGTTGCGCAGGTGGGTGTCCTCGCGGCGCTGCGCGGCCAGCCCGGCGGCTTCGGTTTCCAGGCTGATGCGCAGCTCCAGCAGCGAGATCACGTCGGCCACGGTGGCGAAGTCTTCCGGGGCGATGCGGAAGTTGGCCGGTTCCTGCGACGCCTTCACGAAGGTGCCGATGCCATGGCGCGTTTCCACCAGCCCCGACGCCTGCAGGCGCGAAATGGCCTCGCGCACCACGGTGCGGCTCACGTCAAAGCGCTCCATCAGCGCCGACTCGGTGGGCAGCTTGTCGCCCGGCTTGAGCTGGCCTTCGCGGATGTCACCGCTGAGGCTTTGCACGATTTCGGGCACCAGGCCGCGCTGGCGCCGCTGGGGGGCGGCCGGTGCGGGCACCGGGCTTGGGGTTTTCACTAGGTCCATCACTTTTTCCTTGACACCGTGTGAAAGGCTTGGCTACATTCGCTCACGTTGTCAGACAACGTACAACAGACAACGGCATACCGGCAACTGTATCAAACCTTCGCGAATTTGTCCAAAACTGCTGCGAAACGCTGAAAATCATGAGTGAAACGCTGAAAAATCACCGAAAAATACTGCTCACGGGGGCGGCGGGCGGCTTGGGCAAGGCCTTGCGGGACCGGCTGAAAGCCAATTGCGATGTGCTTAGGTTGTCTGACAAGTCGGACATGGGCCTGGCCCAGCCTGGTGAGGAAATTGTGCTGGCCGACTTGGCCAACGCGACCGAGGTGGATGCCATGGTGGCCGGCTGCGACGCGATTGTTCACCTGGGCGGCATCTCGGTGGAGGCGCCTTTCGAGGCCATCGTGCAGGCCAACATCCTGGGCGTGTACCACCTGTACGAGGCGGCACGCAAGCACGGCGTCAAGCGCATCGTGTTCGCCAGCTCCAACCACGTCACCGGCTTTTACAAGCAGAGCGAAACCATCAACGCCGACCACCCGGCCCGCCCCGACAGCTATTACGGCGTGAGCAAGGCCTTCGGCGAGGACTTTTCGCGCTTCTACTTCGACCGTTACGGCATCGAGACGGCCTGTGTGCGCATCGGCTCGTCGTTCCCGGAGCCCCGGGACCGCCGCATGCTGGCCACCTGGCTGAGCTACGACGACCTGCACCGCCTGATCGCGGCCTGCCTGAGCACGCCGGTGCTGGGGCACAGCATCATCTTCGGCATGTCGGACAACGCGGTGACGTGGTGGGACAACTCGCGTGCGCGCCATGTGGGCTATGTGCCGCAAGACAGTTCCGACGTGTTCCGCGAGGCGGTGTACGCCCGTACCAGCGCGCCCGATTTGAACGACCCTGCTGCTGTTTACCAGGGCGGTGCCTTTGTGAAGGCTGGGCCGTTCTGATCATGAGCGCCACCGCCGAACTGCTGCTGGACGCCCGCTGCGGCGTGGGCGAAAGCCCCGTGTGGAGCGCGCGCCACCAGGCCCTGTACTGGGTGGACATCCCCGCCCGGCGCCTGTGGTGCTGGCAGGCCGTCAGCGGCCAGGCGCGCTTCTGGGAAGCAAAGCAACAGATCGCCTGCATCGCCCTGCAAGCGGGCAGCGAAAACCACCCGCATGGCGGTTGGATAGCGGGCATGGAAGGCGGCATCGCCCTGTTGACCCCCGCAGACGACGGCCGCCTGACCGTGGAACCGCTGGTGGGCGTGGACCACCCCCACACAGGCATGCGCTTCAACGACGGCCGCTGCGACCGCCAGGGCCGCTTCTGGGCAGGCACCATGGTGGCCGACATGTCGCTCGCCGCCGTGCAGGGCACGGTGTACCGGCTGGACGGCGGCCCCAGCCGTGAAAGCCTGCGCGCCACCCCCGTCATTCCCGGCTTCATCACCCCCAACGGCATGGCCTTCAGCCCTGATGGGCGCACCATGTACCTCTCGGATTCACACCCGCAGGTGCAGACCGTGTGGGCCTTCGATTACGACCCCGACACCGGCACGCCCAGCAACCGCCGCGTGTTCATCGACTTCAAACCCCTGCCCGGCCGCCCCGACGGCGCTGCCGTGGACGCCGACGGCTGCTACTGGATCTGCGGCAACGACGCGGGCCTGGTGCACCGCTTTACACCCGAAGGACGGCTCGACCGTTCGCTACCCGTGCCCGTGAAAAAGCCTGCCATGTGCGCCTTCGGCGGCCCCGGGCTCGACACCTTGTTCGTCACCTCCATACGGCCCGGCGGCGATGTGTCCGACCAGCCCCTGGCCGGGGGATTGTTTGCACTTCGTCCGGGCGTGAGGGGCCTGGACGAGCCGCAGGGCGTCGTTTGACGCCGGGCGGTCATTCTTCACCCTTGCTTACCCACCACCCAACAGGAGACACCATGAAAACACCCCGCCGACTGATGCTGGCGCTTGCGCTGGCAGGCCTGCTGCCCGTGGCCGCACAGGCACAGAACATCGTGCTCAAGTCGCACGACACCCACCCCGCTGGCTACCCCACCGTGGTGGCCGTGGACAACATGGGCAAGAAGCTGGACGCCGCCACCAACGGCCGCATCAAGGTTCAGATGTTCCCGGGCGCCGTGCTGGGCCAGGAAAAGGAAGCCGTGGAACAGGTGCAGCTGGGCGCCATCCAGATGGCGCGAATCTCGCTGGGCGTGATCGGCCCCGTGGTGCCCGAGGTGGACGTGTTCAACATGCCCTTCGTGTTCCGTGACATTGCCCACATGCGCGCAGTGATCGACGGCCCCGTGGGTGACGAACTGCTGGCCAAGGTGACGGCCAGCCCGGCACGCCTGGTAGGCCTGGGCTGGATGGACGGCGGTGCGCGCAGCCTGTACACCAAGAAGCCGGTGCGCAAGCCCGAAGACCTGAAGGGCCAGAAGGTGCGCATGATGGGCAACCCACTGTTCGTGGACACCATGAACGCCATGGGCGGCAACGGCATCGCCATGGCCTACGGTGAGGTGTTCACCTCGCTGCAGACCGGCGTGATCGACGGTGCCGAGAACAACCCGCCCAGCTATTTCACCGCCAACCACTACAACACCCCGGCCAAGTACTACAGCCAGACCAACCACCTGATCATCCCTGAGATTCTGGTGATGTCCAAGGTGACCTGGGACAAGCTGACCCCCGCCGACCAGGCCCTGGTGAAGAAGCTGGCGCGCGAAGCCCAGCTGGAACAGCGCGCCCTGTGGGACAAGAGCGTGGAGGAGTACACCGCCAAGCTCAAGGCCGCCGGTGTCGAGTTCATCAACATCGACAACAAGCCCTTCTACGACGCCACCGAGCCGGTGCGTCAGAAGTACGGCGCCAAGCATGCTGACCTGATGAAGCGCATCGCTGCGGTGAAGTAAGCACCCCCTTCACCTCATCGCGGTTTTCCCCCTGAGGGCAAGCACACCTGCGGTCCGGCCCAGCCGGTTCCGCGGTGTGTGCCGGATGCGGGTTCCTGCGTCTCTCCTTCTCTTGTGAGCTTTCTATGAGTCACCACTCGCCTGGCGGACATCCTGTCTCGCGCCTGCTGGACCTGGTCTACCTGACCTGCATCTGGGTGGCGGGGGCGTGCATCTTTCTGATGTCGCTCTTCATTCCCTGGGGCATTTTTTCGCGCTACGTGCTGGGCACCGGTTCGCAGTGGCCCGAGCCCATCTCCATCCTGCTGATGGTGGTGTTCACCTTCCTGGGGGCCGCGTGCAGCTACCGCGCCGGGGCGCACATTGCCGTCGAAATGCTCACGCAGCGCCTGCCCTCCACAGTGCGGCGCCCGCTGCGCGGCGTGGTGCACGTGCTGATGCTGGTGGTTTCGCTGTTCATGCTCTGGTATGGCGCGCAGCTGTGCATGGGCACCTGGGGCCAGTCCATCCCCGAACTGCCGTGGATGCCCGTGGGCTTCACCTACCTGCCCGTACCCATCGGCGGCGCGGTGACTGCCCTGTTCGTGCTCGAACACATCTTCCTGGGTGACCAGAGTCGCCGCGCGGTCGTCACCTTCGACCACGAGCCTGCTCACCCCAAAACCAACGCCGAAGGAGCCGCATGATGGAAGCCTGGGTCCTGCTCGGCAGTTTTTTCGTGCTGATCCTGATCGGCACCCCCGTGGCCTACGCCATGGGCATCGCCGCCCTGATCGGCGCCTGGTGGATCGACATCCCGCTGGACGCGGTGATGATCGCCATTGCCAACGGCGTCAACAAGTTCTCGCTGCTGGCCATTCCGTTCTTCGTGCTGGCCGGTGCCATCATGGCCGAAGGCGGCATGGCACGGCGCCTGGTGGCGTTCGCCAACGTGCTGGTCGGTTTCATCCGCGGCGGCCTGTCGCTGGTCAACATCCTGGCCTCCACCTTCTTCGGTGCCATCTCGGGCTCGTCCATGGCCGACACGGCATCGGTAGGCACCGTGCTCATCCCCGAGATGGAGAAGAAGGGCTACCCGCGCGACTTTGCCACGGCGGTCACGGTATCGGGTTCGGTGCAGGCCATCCTCATCCCGCCCAGTCACAACGCGGTCATCTATTCGCTCGCAGCAGGTGGCACGGTGTCCATCGCGGCGCTGTTCATCGCCGGGGTGCTGCCGGGCCTGCTGCTGGGGCTGACGCTCGCCGTCATGTGCCTGTTCATGGCCCGCAAGCGCAACTACCCCAAGGGCGAGGTGATTCCGATGCGCCAGGCGCTGAAGATCTGCGCCGACGCGCTCTGGGGCCTGATGACCATGGTCATCATCCTCGGCGGCATCTTGAGTGGCGTGTTCACCCCCACCGAGTCGGCCTCCATCGCGGTGCTCTGGGCCTTCTTCGTGACCATGTTCATCTACCGCGACTACCGCTGGAACGAGACACCCAAACTCGTGCACCGCACGGTCAAGACGCTGTCCATCGTGATGATCCTGATCGCGTTCGCCGCTAGCTTCGGCTACATCATGACGCTGATGCAGATTCCGCTGCAGATCACCACCGCGCTGACCACGCTCTCGGACAACCGCTACGTGATCCTGGCGCTGATCAACGTGCTGCTGCTGGTGCTGGGCACGCTGATGGACATGGCGCCGCTGATCCTGATCCTCACGCCCATCCTGCTGCCGGTCATCAAGAGCATTGGCGTGGACCCGGTGCACTTCGGCATGATCATGATGGTGAACCTGGGCATCGGCCTGATCACCCCGCCCGTGGGCGGCGTGCTCTTCGTTGGCGCGGCCGTGGCCAAGCTGCCGATGGAGCAGGTGGTCAAGGCGCTCGCGCCCTTCTTCTTCGCGCTGCTGCTGGTGCTGATCGCGGTCACCTACATTCCCGCGCTGTCGCTCTGGCTGCCCGGCCTGCTGTTGAACTGAGGTGGCCATGACGACACACGCCATCCGCCACGTCCGCGTCACGCCCATCGCGTTCCGCGACCCGCCGTTGCTCAACGCGGCCGGCATCCACGAGTCGTGGGCGCTGCGCTCGATCATCGAGATCGAAACCGACTCGGGCCTGGTCGGCATCAACGAAAGCTACGGCGACCTGCCCATGCTGGAGGCGCTGGCCAAGGCGGCGCCCGCGCTCAACGGCCTGTCGCCCTGGGCGCTGAACGAGATGGAAACGCGCGTCGCTGCGCTGGTGGCACCGCCACAAGCAGCTTCGTCCGAGTTCCTGGGTACGCAAATCTCACTGGCGCCGGGCACGCACGTGTCCAAGACGGTGGCCAAGGTGATCAGCGCTTTTGAAGTGGCCATGATGGACCTGCAGGGCCAGCTGGCCAACGCCCCCGTGGTGGACCTGCTGGGTGGCGCCGCGCGCGACGCCGTGCCCTTCAGTGCCTACCTGTTCTACAAGTACGCCGAGCACATTGAAAAGCCCTATGCGCCCGACCCCTGGGGCGAGGCCATCACCCCTGAACAGCTGGTGGCACAGGCTCGCCGAATGATCGGGCAATACGGCTTCAAGAGCATCAAGCTGAAGGCCGGTGCGCTGCCGCCCGAGCAAGAGGCCGCAGGCATTCTGGCGCTGGCCAAGGCCTTTCCTGGCGCGCCGCTGCGCATCGACCCCAACGCCAACTGGAGCGTGGCCACCAGCCTGCGCATTCTGGAGCAGCTGCGCGGCGTGCTGGAGTACTACGAAGACCCAGCCCCCGGCCTGGACGGCATGGCCGCCGTGGCCCAGGCGTGCGACGTGCCGCTGGCCACCAACATGGTGGTCACCGACCTGAAGGAATTCCGCCGCAACGCCGAGATGGGCTGCCCGGTGAAGATCGTGTTGAGCGACCACCACTACTGGGGCGGTCTGCGTGCCACCCAGCGCCTGGCGTTGATGTGCGAGACCTTCGGCCTGGGCCTGTCCATGCACTCCAACTCCCATCTGGGCATCAGCCTGACGGCCATGACCCACCTGGCCGCGTCGGTGCCGTTGCTGTCCTATGCCTGCGACACGCACTACCCCTGGCAGGACGACGAGGTGGTGCAGGGCGGGCGGCTGAAGTTTGAAGACGGCAGCCTGCGCGTGCCGCGCACCCCCGGCCTGGGCGTGACGCTGGACCGCGAGGCCCTGGCACGCCTGCACGACAACTACCTGAACACCACCATCCGCAACCGCGACGACCTGGCGCAGATGCGCAAGTACGACCCGGCCTTCACCGGGCGGCAGCCGCGTTTTTGAAGACCCTGATTCACCCGCCCCGACAACCTCCCGCCCAACCACACAAAGGAGACACGCCATGCAACGCCGCACTCTGATTCGCCATACCCTCGCCACCAGCACCGCCTTGCTGGCAGGCGCATTGACTACCCTGCCCGTTGCTGCCCAGAGCGGCTGGCCGACGGCCAAGCCCATTACCTACGTGGTGCCTTTCCCCCCCGGCGGCAACACCGATACCCTGGCCCGTCTGATTGCGCCCGCGCTGGCCACGGCACTGGGCACACCTGTGGTCATCGACAACAGGGCCGGTGCCGGTGGAAGCGTCGGTTCTGCCTCTGCCTCCCGTGCGCCTGCCGACGGCTACACGATTCTTGGTGGCACCATCAGCTCCCATTCCATCAACGTCAGCCTCTACACCAACCCTATCGGGTACGACCCGGTGAAGTCCTTTGCTCCCGTTGCCATGCTGGGTTCGGGCCCGCTGGTATTGGCTGTTCCGGCATCCAGCCCTTACAAAACGCTCAAAGACGTGCTGGCCGCCAGCAAGGCCAAGAACGGGGGGCTGACTTCAGCTTCGCCGGGCATTGGCACCTCGCCGCACATGGCCCTGGAACTGCTGGCCCATCAGACGGGCGTGAAATTCACCCATGCGCCGTACCGGGGCTCCGGGCCGGCCGTTCAAGATTTGCTCGGCGGGCAAGTGGACATGATGTTTGACACTTCACTGATCGTCGGTCCACACATCCAGACCGGCCGGCTGCGCCCGATCGCAGTCACCAGTTCCAAGCGGCTGGAGTCGCTGCCCGACGTGCCCACCATCGCTGAAGCCGGCCAGCGCGGGTTCGACATGGGTTCCTGGCAAGCCGTGTTCGCACCAGCCGGGACACCGCAGCCCATCGTGGACCGGCTGCACGCCGAAATCATGAAGATCGTTGCCACCCCCGAGGTGCAAGCGCGCCTGAAAGGGTTTGGCATGGTGCCGTCCAACATGAAGCCTGCCGAACTGGGCGAATACCAGAAAGCCGAAGTCGCCAAATGGGCCGAAGTGATCAAGGCCGCCGGCATCAAGGCGGAATAACTCACCATCTGACAAACACGAGTCACACACCATGCATCCTCAAGACCTCAAGAACATCATGTCCTCCGGCCTGCTGTCGTTTCCGCTGACGGACTTCGACGCGCAGGGCAACTTCAACCCGCGCGGCTACGCCGAGCGCCTGGAATGGCTGGCCCCCTACGGCGCAAGCGCCCTGTTTGCCGCGGGCGGCACGGGCGAGTTCTTCTCGCTGACTGCGCAGGAATACCCCGACATCATCCGCACCGCCGTGCAAACCTGCCGTGGCAAGGTGCCCATCATCGCGGGTGCAGGCGGTCCCACGCGCTTCGCCATCGAATGCGCGCAGGAAGCCGAGCGCCAGGGCGCGCACGGCATCCTGCTGCTGCCGCACTACCTGACCGAAGCCGGGCAGGAAGGCCTGATCGCCCACGTGGAGGCGGTGTGCAAGAGCGTCAAGTTCGGCGTCATCGTCTATAACCGCAACGTCTGCAAGCTCACGCCCGAATCGCTGGCCACGCTGGCCGAGCGCTGCCCCAACCTGGTGGGCTTCAAGGACGGCATTGGCGACATCGAGCTGATGTCCTCCATCTACATGCACATGGGCGACCGCTTTGCCTACCTGGGCGGCCTGCCCACGGCCGAGGTCTACGCCGCCGCCTACAAGGCGCTGGGCACGCCGGTGTATTCGTCGGCGGTGTTCAACTTCATTCCCAGGACGGCCATGGCCTTCTACGAAGCCGTGCGCACCGACGACATGGCGACCCAGCACAAGTTGCTCAAAGAGTTCTTCATGCCCTACCTGAAGATCCGCAACCGCGTGCAGGGCTATGCAGTCAGCATCGTCAAGGCCGGTGCCACGTTGGTGGGCCATTCGGCCGGCCCGGTGCGTGCGCCGCTGACCGACCTCAAGCCCGCCGAGATGGAAGAGCTGCAGGCGCTGATCGCCAAGCTCGGGCCCCAGTGATGAACGCCTCATCCGCCCCCGTCGTTTCGTCGATGCGCGTGATCCCGGTTGCGGGGCGCGACGGCATGCTGCTTAACCTGTCGGGCGCGCACGCGCCGTTCTTCACGCGCAACCTGGTCATCGTTACCGACAACGCTGGGCACACCGGCGTGGGTGAAGTGCCCGGTGGTGAAAAGATCCGCCAGACGCTGGAAGATGCCCGCCCGCTGGTGGAAGGCCAGTCCATCGGCAACCTGCAGGCCGTTCTGAACGCCATGCGCGTGAAGTTCGCCGACCGCGACAGCGGCGGGCGCGGCCTGCAGACCTTCGACCTGCGCACCACTATCCATGCCGTGACCGCCGTGGAGTCGGCCCTGCTGGACCTGCAAGGCCAACACCTGGGCGTGCCCGTGGCGGCATTGCTGGGCGAAGGCCAGCAGCGCGACGCGGTGCAGATGCTGGGTTACCTGTTCTTCGTGGGCGACCGGCTGAAAACCGACTTGCCCTACGTGAGCGAACCCGATAACGCCGACGACTGGTGCCGCCTGCGCCACGAGGCGGCCATGACGCCCGAGGCCGTGGTGCGCCTGGCCGAGGCCGCGCAGAAGCGCTATGGCTTCCAGGACTTCAAGCTCAAGGGTGGTGTGCTGAGCGGCGACGCCGAAGTGGAGGCCGTGACCGCGTTGCACGAGCGCTTCCCCGAGGCGCGCGTGACGCTGGACCCCAACGGCGGCTGGCTGCTGAAGGACGCCATCCGCCTGGGCCACAAGATGCGCGGCGTGGTGGCCTACGCCGAGGACCCGTGCGGCGCAGAAGAAGGTTTCAGCGGCCGCGAGGTGATGGCCGAGTTCCGCCGCGCCACCGGCCTGCCCACCGCCACCAACATGGTGGCCACCGACTGGCGCCAGATGGCCCATTCGCTGGCGCTGCAGAGCGTGGACATTCCGCTGGCCGACCCGCACTTCTGGACCATGGCGGGCAGCGTCCGCGTGGCGCAGACCTGCCGCGACTGGGGCCTGACCTGGGGTTCGCACTCCAACAACCATTTCGACGTGTCCCTGGCCATGTTCACCCACGTGGGCGCGGCTGCGCCGGGCAAGGTCACGGCCATCGACACGCACTGGATCTGGCAGGATGGCCAACGCCTGACCAAGGAGCCGCTGAAGATCGAAGGCGGCTACGTGCAGGTGCCCCAGAAGCCGGGCCTGGGCGTGGAGCTGGACATGGCCGAGGTGGAAAAGGCCCACCAGCTCTACATGCAGCACGGCCTGGGCGCGCGTGACGACGCCATCGCCATGCAGTACCTGATACCCGGCTGGAAGTTCGACCCCAAGCGGCCCTGCCTGGTGCGTTGAATGGTGCTTTGAAGCGAGAGAACACCATGTCAGAGCCCATTGCCCCCCGCGCCATCCGCATGCACCCGGCGGACAACGTGGCTATCGTCGTCAACGACGGCGGCCTGCCGCGCGGTGCCACGCTGCCCGGCGGCCCCACGTTGGTGGACGCCGTGCCCCAGGGCCACAAGGTGGCGCTGCAAGACCTGCCCGCTGGCAGCGAGGTGCTCCGCTACAACGTGGTCATCGGCCACACGGCGGTGGACATTGCCGCTGGTGGCTGGGTGAACGAGCAGCGGCTGCGCATGCCCGCAGCCCGTTCGCTGGAAGGCCTGCCCGCGCCGCAGCCGCCCGCCGAACTGCCGCCGCTGCAGGGACACACCTTCCAGGGCTACCGCAACGCCGACGGCAGCGTGGGCACGCGCAACCTGCTGGCCATCACCACCACCGTGCAATGCGTGGCCGGGGTGCTGGACGTGGCGGTGGAACGCATCAAGAAAGAACTGCTGCCGCACTACCCCAACGTGGATGGCGTGGTGGGCCTGGAGCACACCTACGGCTGCGGCGTGGCCATTGACGCGCCCGACGCCATCATCCCCATCCGTACGCTGCGCAACCTGGCCAGCAACCCCAACTTTGGCGGCGAGGTGATGGTGGTGAGCCTGGGCTGCGAAAAGCTGCAGCCCGAGCGTTTGCTGCCGCCTGGCAGCATTCCGATTGCCGACGAGCGCGACGCTGGGCTGGACGTGGTCTGCCTGCAGGACGACAAGCACGTGGGCTTCATGTCGATGATCGACAGCATCCTGGCCCAGGCGCGCGTGCACTTGGAGCGGCTCAACCGCCGCCAGCGCGAGACCTGCCCCGTGTCGGACTTGGTGGTGGGCGTGCAGTGCGGCGGGAGCGATGCGTTTTCTGGCGTGACGGCCAACCCGGCGGTGGGTTTTGCCACCGACCTGCTGGTGCGCGCGGGCGCCACGGTGATGTTCAGCGAGAACACCGAGGTGCGTGACGCGGTGGACCAGCTCACCCGCCGCGCCGCCACGCCCGAGGTGGCGCAGGCGATTGTGCGCGAGCTGGGCTGGTACGACGCCTACCTGGAGCGCGGCCAGGTGGACCGCAGTGCCAACACCACGCCGGGCAACAAGAAGGGTGGCTTGTCGAATATTGTGGAAAAGGCGATGGGCTCCATCGTCAAGAGCGGCACGGGGCCTATTCACGGGGTGATTGCGCCAGGAGAGAAGGTGCGTCAGAAGGGCCTGATCTTTGCCGCCACGCCCGCGAGCGATTTCATCTGCGGCACGCTGCAGCTGGCTGCGGGCATGAACCTGCACGTGTTCACCACGGGGCGGGGCACGCCCTATGGGCTGGCCGAGTGCCCGGTGATCAAGGTGGCGACGCGCGATGATCTGGCGCGGCGCTGGCACGACCTGATGGACCTGAACGCGGGGCGCATTGCCAGCGGCGGCGCGAGCATCGAGGAGCTGGGCTGGGAGCTGTTCCACCTGATGCTGGACGTGGCCAGCGGCAAGCGCACGTGGGCGGAGCAGTGGAAGCTGCACAACGCGCTGGTGCTGTTCAATCCGGCGCCGGTGACTTGATCTTCGTCTGGTTGCTGTATAGACCTCGCTTGCTGCGGCAGGCCTGGCCCTGCGGGGGCTCATGCTGTGTCGGTCGGCGCCCTGGGCGCCGACTCCGCTGCGTCCACCTGTCTGGGGCCGGTGCGGTGGAACTCACTGCGCGCTTGCAGCGCTCCGTTCGAACAGCCACCGCAAGTCAGTGACGAAGCGCGCTAAAGCGCGCCCGGCCCCAGACAGGCGGTCACAGCCGCCACAGAAATCGCCCCCACAGCGCCAGGCGTGCCGCAACCAACCAGCATGGTGGAGCGCCAGCCCCTGTGCGCACACGCCTTGACCGCCAATAACCTGAGCACGCAAACCTTGGCCGCACACATCCTGAAGGTCACCCCACCGTCAGCAGCCTCTGCCCCGCTGGCAAGGCAAAGCGCCTGACCAGCCCCTCCATCAACGTCACTTGATCGTGCAGCGACGCCGTGGCCGCCGCGCTCTGCTCCACCAGGGCTGCGTTCTGCTGCGTCATGCCATCCAGTTCGGTCACGCTCGCGTACACCTGCTGCATGTCGCGCATCTGGCTGCCGGTGGCGTGCGACACCTGGGTCACGATGTCACTCACCTGCTGCACGGCATTCACCAGTTGCTGCATGGCCTGCCCCGCGCCGTCCACCAAATCCGCAGCCCGGTTCACGCCATCCACCGAATTGCCGATGAGCGCCTTGATCTCCTTGGCTGCCTCGGCGCTGCGCCCGGCCAGCGCGCGCACTTCCGCCGCCACCACGGCAAAGCCCCGGCCCGCCTCGCCCGCGCGTGCGGCTTCCACGGCTGCGTTCAGCGCCAGGATGTTCGTCTGGAAGGCAATGCCGTCGATCACACCGATGATCTCCACCACCTTGCTGGACGACGCATGGATCTCGTGCATCGTGCTCACCACGTCGCCCACCGTCTGCCCGTTGGCCTGCGCAACCTGGTAAGCAGACTGCGCCAGTTCGCTGGCATGCCGGCTGGCCTCGGCCGCTTCGCGCAGGCTGGTGTTCAGGTGGTTCATCACCCCTGTGGTCTGCTGCAGGTTGCTGGCGGTGTGCTCGGTGCGGTCCGACAGGTTCTGGTTGCCGCTGGCGATCTCGGCGCTGGCCAGGCTGATGTTGCTGGCCGAGCCGTGCACTTGCTCCAGCAGTGCCGCCAGCGACGCCACCATGCCCTGCAGCGCGCGCAGCACGTCACCCATCTCGTCGCGCCGCGTGGTGTCCATGCGTACCGCCAGGTTGCCCTGGCCGATGGCGTTGGCCGTGTCCACAATGCGCTGCAGCGGCTCGCACACGTTGCGCTGCAGCAGCCGCGTGCCCAGCGAAATGCCCACGGCGATGAAGGCCATGATGCCTGCCACCATCCACACCGTGCGCATGCGCTCCTGCCCCGCCTTGTCGCGCAGGGCCGTGGCGCCCGTTTCGGTGAGCGCCACCAGCTGGCGCAACGCCTTGGTGAAGGCTTGCAGCCGGGGTTGCACCTCTTGCCGCACATGGGCCTGCACGGCGGCCATATCACCCGTGGCGTGCAGGCTGCGGGCCTGTTCCAGCGCCTGTGCCAGGGCCGCTTCGCGCGCCAGTACGTTGGCCAGTTCGCGTTGTTCGTCGGGGGCCTGCAGCAGGCGGCCCAGTTCGGCCTTGAGCTGGCCGATGGCATTGGCCGTGGGGGTGGCGTCGGTCAGCAAAAGCTGTGCGGCGGTGTCGTCGGCCGCCAGGGCTGCGCCTACCTGGCGCATGGCATTCGCCTCGGCCAGGCCGCTCCAGCGCGCCGCGCCTTCCAGCTTGGCCTGCTGCTCACTTTGCTGGCGGGCGGTCTCGGCTTGCGAACGCACCGTCCGCACGGCCGAACCGGCAGACATGGCAATCAGCGCCACCGTCACCACCAGCGTAGGCAACCACAGTTTGACGGCAATACTCAAGCGCATCGGGTGACTCCTGATGAAAAAACGAACGATCGTTCGATATCTTGCGACAGACTTGCGCCGCGCAAACATCGGTCAGGCGACAAATGGCGCCGTTTGCCCCCGTCAGTGCGGGAAAATACCTAACGTTCAACCACACCGTTGCCACCCATGCCCGCCCTGCTCGACCCCCACTCTTTTGCTGGCCTGGTGGACGGCTGTCCCGTCAGCCTGTACTTCCTGCGCAACGACAGCGGCATGACCGTGGCCATCACCAACATGGGGGCCAAGATCATGCAGGCGCAGGTGCCCGACCGCCATGGCCAGCCTGGCGACGTGGCTCTGGGGTATGGTGGCCTGAACGAGGTGCTGGCTGGCTCCCCTTCGCTGGGGGCCTTCGTGGCGCCCTATGCCGGGCGCATTGCGGGGGCGCGTTTCACGCTTGACGGGCACGAGTACCGCCTGGGGGCCAACGAAGGCCAGCACTGTTTGCATGGCGGCCCGCGCGGCTCACGCCACCAGGCTTTTGACATGGTGACGTACAACGACACGGCGCTGGTGCTGCGGTTGCGCATGCCTGCACAGGAAACGGGCTTCCCCGGCACGCTGGCCCTGCGTCTGACCTACCGTCTGGGTCAGGGCAACGAACTGCTGATCGAGCACGAGGCAACCTGCGAAGGCCTGCCCACACCGGCCAGTTTCACCAGCCACGGCTACTTCAACCTGGGGCTGCCGGAACAGCGAACCATCGACGGCCACTGGCTGCAGGTGCTGGCCGACGAAACGCTGGCCACCACGCCAGACAATGTGCCCACGGGCGAACGCCACCCCGTGGTCGGAACCGCGCTCGACCTGCGCCGCCCCCGCGAACTGGCCGAATCCGGCGCTTTCGACCATGCCTATGTGCTCCAGCCGGCCCAGCCGGGGCAACTGCGCCTGTGCGCCCGCCTGGGTTGCGAAGCCACTGGCCGCGTGATGGAAACCTGGTCCACCGAGCCGGTGATGCAGCTCTACACCGGTGACAAGCTGGGGCTGCCGCACGGCCCGCGCATGGGCGTGTGCCTGGAGCCGCAGCAGTTTCCCAACGCGCCGCACTGCCCGGGCTTCCCGCTCAACCTGGTGGCGCCTGGGCGGCCGTACCGGGCGGTCACGGCGTACCGGTTCATCGTGACCTAGGCAACCTCTTCAAACACGCCAGCCACCCATGCACATCGCCATCCTCACCTTCGACGGCTACAACGAGCTCGACTCCCTCATCGCCTACGGCATCCTCAATCGCGTGAAAAAGCCGGGCTGGCGCGTGTCCATTGCAAGCCCCACGGCGCAGGTGCAGTCCATGAACGGGCTGGTGCTGCAGGCCCAGGCCACGCTGGCCGACGCCTGCGCGGCAGACGCGGTGATTGTGGGCAGCGGCATGAAGACCCGCGACGTGGTGGCCGACCCGGCGTTGATGGCCCAGCTGAAGCTGGACCCGGCGCGGCAACTGCTGGGCGCGCAATGTTCGGGCACGTTGGTGCTGGCCAAGCTGGGTTTGCTGGGCGCCGTGCCCGCGTGCACCGACCTCATCACCAAACCCTGGGTGCAGGAGGCGGGCGTCGAAGTGCTGGACCAGCCGCTCTTTGCCAGCGGCAACGTGGCCACGGCGGGCGGCTGCCTGGCATCCACCTACCTGGCGGCCTGGGTGCTGGCGCGCCTGGAAGGCGTGGACGCCGCGCAAAGCGCCCTGCACTACGTGGCCCCGGTGGGCGAGAAGGAAGCCTATGTGCAACGGGCCATGGGGCATTTGATGCCGTACCTGGCGGCGTAACGCCAGGCTGCAAGTTGCTAGAAGCAGCTGTGTCCGGTCACAAGTCCAATACTCGTAACTTTCGACGGAGCGCCAAGCAGGCACTCAAGGTCCTTTAGCGTCGCTGGAAATCCAAAGGCACATCTTTTATCCGCTGTTCTGACCAATTCCTCTATCGACCATCCGCAGGCGCCCAGTTCGAGTCTCGTGGCGTTGTCGTAGAAATTCATGAATGAATGTCTTCCAACCAGAGCGCCGGGTGTGAAGGCAGGATGCCAGATCGCATGGTCGGTGTCGCCGATCTTGGCAACTTCCAGTCCGTGTTGATCCAGTCCACCAAATGCCGCATCCCGTGAACTTATCCACACTCCGTCCGGCAAGCGGATATCGAACATCGGCGATGACTTGAGATTGATCCAAAGGCGATGTACTGGATTTTCCGGATTCCCGGCATAGCGCCATGCCTCGGCGACGACTGCACCATCTTTCTCGTAGAAATAATGTTCCACATGCTGGGGCAGCGCACAGCCACCCATGCCCATGGCCCAAACCAGAAGCAGCGCGAACAATATGGGTTGCCGATTTGCTCGTCGGATGCAGTGCATACCGTACCTCCGATGAATACGTTAGTCACATGATGGCTAGGCAGGTGACAAACGATTATTGCCCTGTATTTTCCCGCCCATCAGCCACATCACCCAAACCCCCCGCCCAGGCGTAGCATTCCCCACAAGGAGGGCCACGCCATGCCAGCCACCCGTGAAGAACGCGACACCCTGGGCGCCATCAAAGTGGACGCGCGCCGCCTGTGGGGCGCGCAAACCCAGCGCTCGCTGGAGCACTTCGCCATTTCCACCGAACGCCTGCCCACTGCCTTCATCCGCGCCCTGGCTGTGGTGAAGGGCGCGTGCGCCACCGTCAACCAAGCGCTGGGCCTGCTGCCGCCAGACAAGGCGCAGGCCATTGCCCAGGCCGCGCGCGAGGTGGGCGAAGGCCATCTGGATGCAGAGTTCCCCTTGTCCGTCTGGCAGACCGGCTCGGGCACGCAGACCAACATGAACATGAACGAGGTGCTGGCCAACCGGGGCTCCGAGCTGCTGGGCGGCGGCCGGGGCGCGCAGCGCCTGCTGCACCCCAACGACGACGTCAACCTCGGCCAGTCGTCCAACGACGTGTTTCCCACCGCCATGCACGTGTCTGCCGCGCAGGCCATCACCAGCAACCTGCTGCCCGCGCTGGACGGGCTGCGCGCCACCCTGCAAGGCAAGGCCCAGGCGTTTGACAGCATCGTCAAGATGGGCCGCACGCACCTGCAAGACGCGGTACCGCTTACGCTGGGACAGGAATTCTCGGGCTACGTGGCGCAGCTGGACCAGGCGCGTGCCACCATACAGGCCTGCCTGCCGCCGCTGTGTCAGCTGGCCATAGGCGGCACGGCGGTGGGCACCGGGCTCAACACCCACCCCGCCTTTGGCGAGCGGGTGGCCGCCGAGCTGGCGCGCACCTACGGCCTGCCCTTTGCCCGCGCGCCCAACGCCTTTGCCGCACTGGGCGCGCACGACGCGTTGGTGCTGGCGCACGGCGCGCTCAAGGCGTTGGCGGTGGCGCTGGTCAAGATCGCCAACGACGTGCGCTGGCTGGCATCAGGCCCCCGGGGCGGGCTGGGCGAAATCACCCTGCCCGAAAACGAGCCCGGCAGCTCCATCATGCCCGGCAAGGTCAACCCCACGCAGTCCGAGGCGCTGGTCATGCTTTGCGGCCAGGTCATGGGCAACGACGCGGCCATCACCTTCGGCGCGGCCTCGGGCAACTTCGAGCTGAACGTGTGCAAGCCCCTGATTGCCCACAACCTGCTGCAGAGCATCCGGCTGCTGGCCGACGGCATGCGCAGCTTCGACGTGCACTGCGCGCGCGGCATCGAGGCCGACCGCGAGCGCATCGCGCAAACGCTGTCGCGCTCGCTCATGCTGGTCACGGCGCTGGTGCCGCACATGGGGTACGACCGCGCCGCCCAGGTGGCCAAGCTGGCCCACCGCGACGGCATCACGCTCACCGAGGCTGCGCTGGCCCTGGGTTACGCCACGCCAGAAGAGCTGGCCCGCTGGCTGGACCCCCGGGGCATGCTGGGGCAGTAGGAGGCCTTTGCTTTGGCCTGAATTTTGTCGACAGTGTTGACAAGACGCGTCACCTCTCGGCCTTCAGGCAGAATCAACGGCCATGGCCGTTCCTGTAGTCCACCACATTCCCGTCTGTCCGTTCAGCCAGCGCCTGGAAATCCTCCTGGCGCTCAAACACCGGCGCGACGCGGTGGAGTTTCGCGTGGTTGACATCACCCGCCCACGCGACCCGGAACTGCTGCGCAAGACGCGTGGCACCACCGCGCTGCCGGTGCTGGAGCTGCCCGATGGCCGGGTGATCAAGGAAAGCCTGGTCATCCTGCAGTACCTGGAAGACACCATTCCCGAACCCCCCGTGGCCCAGTGCGACCCTTACCGCCGCGCCGTCGAGGGCATGCTGTGCCGCCTGGAAGGGCCGTTTGGCAACGCGGGTTACAGCTTCGTCATGAACCAGGAGCCCGCCAGGCGCGATGCGCTTCGCGACGAGCTGCTGCGGCAATATGCGCTGCTCGACGACTTCCTGCTGGCACATGCCCCGCAGGGCACCTGGCTGTTCGAGGACTTCGGCTGGGCCGAGCTGGTGTTCACGCCCTTCTTCATGCGGTTCTGGTTCGTCGAGTACTACGAAGGCTTTGACCTGCCCGACGAGCGCCGGTACGACCGCGTGCGCGCATGGCGAGACGCGTGCCTGGCCCATCCGGCGGCGCAGCAGGTGAGCCGCGAGGAGATTGTCAAGCTCTATTACGACTACGCGCTGGGTGTGGGCAATGGCAACCTGCCACCCGGGCGCAGCCGCTCGTCCTTTGTGTTCGAGCCGCACTGGCGCACACGCCCCTGGCCGCCTGCCGGTAAACGCGGGCGGCACGCCACCGACGCCGAGCTGGGGCTTGCCTGACGCGGCAGGGCTCCCGCGACGGCCTTACTGTGTCAGCAGTTTCTCGAACTCCTCCAGCGGCATGGGTTTGCCGAACAGGTAGCCCTGGAAGAAGCGGCAGCCCGCATTGACCAGGAACTGGTGTTGCTCGGCGGTTTCCACGCCCTCGGCAATCACCATCAGCTCCAGGCCCGCGCCCAGGTTGATGATGGTGCGCGCAATCGATGCATCGTTGCGGTTCACCGTCACGTCCTTCACGAAGGACTGGTCGATCTTCAACTGCGTCAGCGGCATCCTCTGCAGGTAGGCCAGCGACGAGAAGCCCGTGCCGAAATCGTCCAGCGAGAAGCGCACCCCGCGTGCGCGCAGGGTGTTCATGCGGCCGATGGTTTCTGCGATGTCGCTGGCCAGGATGCTCTCGGTCAGTTCCAGCTTGAGTCGTGACGGGTCAATGCCTGTTTCCTTGAGCAGCCGCAGCACCTGGTCGACGTACGACGGACTGTCGAATTCCCGCGCGCTCACGTTGACCGCCAGCACCAGGTGCGCCATGGCCGGGATGTCCTGCCAGCGGCGCAGCGTCTCGCACGCCCGCCGCATGACCCACAGGCCGATCGGGATGATGAGCCCGGACGCCTCCGCCGCGGGAATGAACAGAGAAGGCGGCACCATGCCCACGCCCCTCCGTTCCCAACGGATCAGCGTTTCTGCGCCTATCACCCGCCCGTCCAGGTTCACCTGGGGCTGGTACACCAGGCGCAGCTCTGTGGGGATGGCTCGTGCCAGGTCCTCTTCCAGGGCCACCTGCTCGGCCAGCCTGTCCTGCATCCTGCGGTCGAACATCATGGCCTTGACGTACTCGCTGGCCTTGGCTTCCGCCAGTGCCAGGTCAACCTGCTTCAGCAGTTCGGAAGCAGAAGTCTGCTCGCGCCCGTCAAACACCAGGTAGCCAGCCGAGGCCTTGCACATCTGTTCATTGCCATCGATCAGGACGGGGGTGTCCAGCACGGCCAGCATCTGCTCGGCGAACACGCGGGCCGCTACCGCCGCGCGTTCCTGGCTGGTGCCCAGGTCTGGCAGCAGCAGCGCGAACTCGTCCGCACCCAGCCGCGCCAGGCTGCCGGATGTGCCTACCGCCGAGCGCAGGCGCTGCGTCACTTCCAGCAGGATGTGGTCGCCCGCATCGTGCCCCTGGGTGTCGTTGAGCTTGCGGAAGTCGTCGATGTTCATCACCACCAGGCCGCCCAGATGCCCCCGTCCCGCCACCGCGGCGAGGACCGCGCGCACATCGTCCAACAGGCGTTTGCGGTTGAGCAGCCCCGTCAGCGCGTCCAGGCTGGAAAGGTCTCGCATCACGTTCGACACGAAGAGCGTTTCGTCCCCCGTCTTGGCGCGGCCTGCCTGCGGGGCGGCGGGGCTGGGCGCGGCGCCCACGCGCAGCGAACGGGCCATGTCCGCCAGGGCCAGCAGGGGTCTGGCCATCCAGCCCGCCACGAACCAGGTCAGGCCCGCGAACGCTACAGCGGCCAGCACGGCCCAGAGCAGCATCTCGCGGCGGTTTTCCAGCACGGCCGCGAAAGCGCTGTCCCGTGGCTCCCGCAGCAGCACGCTCCAATGAACGAGGCCATCGCCATTGCTGGCCGCCGACATGCGCACCAGTGTTTCCACGAATGGCTGGCGCGCCGCCTCGTCCGACAGGTATCCGGCCAGGTCGCTGGACGTCACTGACGAGGGGGTGAACAGCCAGTTGCCGTCCACGTCGGCTATCAGCACTTGGGTGTCGCGCAACCCTATGCCCGACGTGGCCGAACGGATTGCCTCCTCGGCCCAGTCCCAGTACAGGTGCCCGCCCAGCACGGCACCGCCGGTGTCGTCCACCGTCATGGCTATGTCGACAAAGCGAGGCAACTCGCCACTTTCCCCCCGCTTGACGAAGGGCGCCAGCAGCTTGGCTTCGTGCGGGTCGCCGAAGTAGACGCCATTGCGGGCTTGCTGGAACCAGGGGCGTTGCGCCACGGACACCCCTTCCAGCAGACTGTCCGAGGCAACGATGACCTTGCCCGACGCATCCGCCAGGCCGATCCAGGCGTAGGCGGGGGTGGATGCCTTGACCCGGTCGATCAGGCGGCGGAACTCACCGGTCTGGCTGGGGGGGCGGTCGGCAATGGCCTGGGCGAGCACGGCCAGTTCGTCGCGCCGCGAGCGGATGTCCTGCTCGATGAGGTGGGCTATCGTTTGCGCGGAGGCGTGCAGCCTCTGCTGTACCGTTTCGCGCTCTCTCTGTTCCGCGCGGTGGCCCATCAACAGCACCAGCGCGACGCAGAAGACGAAGCCCGATGCACCCATCAGCAGCGTCAGCCGTGCGCGAACGCTGCGTTGCGGGTCCAGTCTCGCAAGTAAGCTCCCCAGCATGCCCAAGGTTCCTCTCCTGTCGAGTCGGCAGTTGGTTGGGATGGCGCCTGCCGCCAACCCTCCAGGCAATGCCTCCCAGGGGTTGCGTGGCAACAATGACGTGAATGCCGTTGATTGTCAAAACCATTTATACAGTATGGTCATACCCATGTGCCCGGGTAGGTGAATCACTTTCCATTTGGATCAAATCGCCTAAGTGGCGACAATTTGCGCATCACAAGAATCAATTGCTGACACCCCACGTGCAGACTTTCCGTTTGAGCCTTCGCATCTGGTTGTTCGGGTTGTCCTTGCTGGCCACCCTTCCTGTTCTTGCGCTCTCGCTGGTGGTGGTGTGGGAATTCAGGGCGTTCCAGCAGCGCACGGTGGTCGAGCAACTGGAAGCGCGCTCGGACGCGCTGACGCAGTCGATTGCCGAGCGGCTGAAGGCCGCCGTGGGAAGCATGGAAGCCCTGGCCGAGTCCGATGCCGCCCTGGCGCAGGACGTGCCGCGCCTGTACGAGCATGCCGTGCGCGTGAGCAGGCGAGCCCCCGACATCCATTCCATCACGCTGGTGGACGGCGCGGCCAACAAACTGTTTTACACGGCCGTGCCTTTTGGGGTTGCGTTGCCGCGGGCACATGCGTCTGAGCTGATCGAGGAAGCGCTGCGCACGCAAAGCCCCAACGTTTCAGGGGTGTTCGATTCGCCCATCAACCCGATCAAGGTGGTGGCTGTCACGGTGCCCATCATCCGCCAGGGCCAGGCCACCCAGGCCCTGCGTGCCATTCTCACGGCGGATTCCATCAACCACTACATCGCCAGCGACCGTCTGCCGCCGAACTGGATTGCGGGGGTGGCCGACCGCAACGGCAACATCGTGGCGCGCAGCCAGGACCCCCACATCCACGTGGGCCAGAAGTCCAGCAGTTCCTTTCAGTCCGCCATCATCAGCGGTACCCGGGGCGTGTTTCCGGGGTCCACGATCGAAGGCATTCCAACGATCCACAAGGTGCAGCCCATTTTCGGGCTGGACTGGTACCTGGGCGTGGCCGTGCCGCTGTCGGTGCTCAATGCGCCGGTGCAGGCCATGTTGCTGCACATCGCCGTGTTGAGCGTACTGTGGCTGGGGCTGTCGGTTCTCGTCTCGATCTTGTTCGCGGGGTACGTGGTGCGGCAAATGCAGCTGGTTTCGGGCGCCATGGAACACGGCCTTGCCGAGATGCCGCGCGGGCGGCGCATCCGTATCCGCGAGCTGTTCGAGATGCTGCAGCGCTTTCGGGACGCCAAGCGCACCGAGGCGGCGGTGCGTTCCGACCTGGGCCTGGCCGAAACCCAGCGTGACGAGGTGCAGGACCTGTACGACCGTGCGCCCTGTGGCTACCACTCGCTGGACAAGGACGGGCGGGTGGTTCGCATGAACCAGACCGAGCTGTCATGGCTGGGCCGCACCCGTGAAGAGGTACTGGGCCGGCACTACACCGAGTTCCTGACCGAAGAGAGCCGGCAGACGTTTGCCGAGACCTTTCCGAAGTTCGCACGCGAGGGGCAGATCAAGGATCTGGAGATGGAGCTGGTCAAGGGTACCGGCTCGCCCATGCCCGTGTTGCTGAGCGCCACGGCCATCCGTGACGAGGAGGGCGGCTTCCTGGCGAGCCGCTCGATGGTGTTCGACAACACCGAACAGAAGATGAACGAGGCGCAGCTGGAGCGTCTGGCGCGCACCGATGCGCTCACTTCGCTGAGCAACCGGCGCGACTTCTACGAAAGGGCACAGCACGAGTTGGCCCGTGCCAAACGCTCGGGCAAGGCGTTTTCGCTCATGCTGCTGGACGTGGATTTCTTCAAGAAGATCAACGACCAATACGGCCATGCGGGGGGCGACGAGGTGCTGCGGCGCCTGAGCCGGGTGCTGGGCGAGCTGCTGCGCGAGGTGGACACGCCCGCACGGCTGGGCGGCGAGGAATTCGTGGTGCTGATGCCCGAGACAACGCAGGACGGTGCCCGGCTCGTGGCCGAGCGCGTGCGCGAGCGGATGGAACACACCGCCGTGGACCTGAGCGATGGCCGCCAGATACGGTTCACGGTGTCGGTTGGCCTGTCGCAGTGGGCCGAGGGCGAAGACGACGTCGACGTGCCGCTGCACCGCGCGGACGAAGCGCTGTACCGGGCGAAGGCGGGAGGCCGCAACCAGGTGCGTGACTGAAGCGAAGCCACCCCGCATCTGCGCAAGAACCGGATTGCCCACACGCTGCTGCACGGCTATCGTGTGGGCACACCTGTTTGCCTTGCCATGACCTTTTCCACCCCCGACCGCCAGTTCGCGCTTGTTGCCCGGGCCATCGCCCACATCCGCGAGAACGCCCGCGCGCAACCCTCGCTGGAGCAGATTGCTGCGGCAGTGCATGTGAGCCCCTGGCACCTGCAGCGCACCTTTGCCGAATGGGCAGGCATCTCGCCCAAGCGCTTCCTGCAGTACCTGACCAAGGAACACGCCAAGCGCCTGCTGGCGCAAAACGTCGACAACCCGAGTGCCGACAACCTGAGCGTGACTGACAGCCTCGGCCTGAGCAGCCCCAGCCGCCTGCACGAGCTGATGGTGAGCTGCGAGGCCATGACGCCCGGTGAATACAAGCTGGGCGGCCGGGGCCTGACGCTGGGCCACGGCTTTGCGCCCTCACCCTTCGGGCGCGCGCTGGTGGCCTGGACGCCGCGCGGCGTGTGTCACTTTGCTTTCTGCACCGGCGGCGACGAGGCCATGGTGGTCGAGCTGGCTGCCTTGTGGCCCCGCGCCACGCTGGCGCGTGACGACGCCGGTGCCGCGCGATGGCTGCAGCAGATTTTTCCCGCCACGCCCACGCGCGGCACGGTGCACTTGGTGCTGCGCGGCACCAACTTCCAGATCAAGGTGTGGGAGGCGCTCATCCACACCGAATTTGGCCAGGTGCTGTCCTACCAGCAACTGGCAGGGCGCATCGGCCAGCCGCGTGCCAGCCGGGCCGTGGGCAGCGCCGTGGCGGCCAACACCATCGGCTTTCTCATTCCTTGCCACCGCGTCATCCGCGAAAGCGGCGACACGGGCGAGTACCGCTGGGGCGCGGAGCGCAAGCTGGCGCTGCTGGGGTGGGAGGCGGGGCGGCGAGAGGCGGTGGAGGGCGTTTTCCAAGACTGAGTAAATTTACTCAATGCTTGGATTTGTTCTTGGCGGCGTCACCGGCTCGTCCCGGTCAATCTGCCCGTCCACCAGTTCCACCAGCCGGTCGCAGCGCGCGGCCAGGTGCGGGTCGTGCGTGACGATGACGAAGGTGGTGCCGCGTTCGGCATGCATGCGCCGCATGAGTGCGAACACTTCGGCAGACGATGCCTGGTCCAGGTTGCCGGTGGGTTCGTCGGCCAGTACCAGGGGCGGGTCCAGCGCCATTGCCCGGGCAATGGCCACGCGCTGCTGCATGCCGCCTGACAGTTCTGCCGGGCGCTTGTTCTCGGCATGCGCCAGGCCCACCTGGGCGAGCAGGTCGCGGCCACGCTCGCGTTGGGCGGCGCTCACGTGGCCGTCGCTCATCAGGGCGGGCAGGGTCACGTTCTCCAGCGCGGTAAAGGCGGGCAGCAGGTGGTGGAACTGGAACACGAAGCCCAGGGTGCTGCGCCGCCGCAGGGTCAGCCCCGCGTCGCTCTGGCCGCGCATCTCCTGGCCCATCAGGCGGTAGCTGCCGCTGGTCATGGGTTCCAACAGGCCCAGTATGTTGAGCAGCGTGCTCTTGCCCGAGCCCGACGGGCCCATCAGCGCCACGAATTCGCCGCGCGCCACGCGCAGGTCTATGCCGTGCAGCACCTCCTGCTCGCTGGGCAGGCCGGGGTTGTAGGTCTTGCGCAGGCCTTGCAGGGCGATCAGCGCTTCGGCGTCCGGGCGGGTGTTCATGGCGCGTGCATTCACAACCTTATGGCTTGCGCCGGGTCCATGGCGGCGGCGCGCCGGGCCGGGGCAATGGCGGCCAGCACGCCGCACACGGTGGCAATGAATGCCACGTTCAGCCCCGTGCGCCAGGGCAGGGTGATGTTGAACAGCGGCAGCCCGTCGGAGCCCTTGACGAAGTGGGTGAACGCCCAGATGAGCGCCACGGCCAGCGCCAGCCCAAGGGCTGAGCCGAGCGCGCCCACCACCGCGCCTTGCAGCAGGAAGACGCGCAGTATCTGTTCGCGCGTGGTGCCCATGGCGCGCAAGATACCGATCTCGCGGCTCTTTTGCACCACCGACACCACCAGCACGCTGGCAATGCCCAGCACCACCACCACCAGCACCACGCCCCGGATGATGGCGGTGCTGACGGACTGCGCGTTCAGCGCCGAGACGAGCTGGGCGTTGTTCTCTTGCCAGCTTTCCACCTTGTAGGGATGGCGCTGGCGCAGTTCATTGGCCAGGGCCTGTGCGGTCCACACGTCGTGCACCTTCAGGTCGAGCTGGGTGGCGCCGCCCGGCAGGCCCAGCAGGCTTTGCGCGGCCCGCAGCGGCACGATCACCGTGCGGCGGTTGAGGTCGCGCACACCCAGGTCCACCAGAGCGGTCACGCGCACCACATCGCTCACGCTGCCGGTCTGCAGGGTGAAGCGGTCGCCCGCGCGCACGCCCAGGTCGGCCGCCAGTTCGCGCCCCACAATGGCTTCGCCCGGGCCCAGGCGCGCCTGCCCTGCCACCACGCGGCTGCGCAGGTCCACGATGCGGTCGTAGCGGTCCAGGTCCACACCCATCACGGCAATGGACTGCGTGGCCTCGCCGCGCAAGGCCAGCCCGGCGCCAGACACCATGGGCGACACCGCCGCTATCTGCGGCTCAGCCTCCAGCACCGGCACCAGGGCCTGCCAGTTGATGACGGAGCGCGGGCGCTGGGCGCGCGGCTGCGTGTCGCTGAGCACCTGCGTGCCGCTGGCGGGGAGGGCTGCGGGCAGTACCACGTCGTCGGGCGAACGCAGGTTGATGTGCGCCTGGGTGCCCAGGGTCTTGGCCAGGGTGCTGGCTTGCAGGCCATTGATCAGCGCCGAGATGTAGGCCACCACGGCCACCCCTGCCGCCACGCCCACGATGATGAGCAGCGTCTGCATGCGGCCTTCGCGCAGGAAGCGCAAGGCCACGCGCCATTCGAAGCCCAGCCAGATCCAGGGCGCCATGGCGTCAGCGGCCCATGGCGTTGGTGAGGGCGGAGGCCGCGCCACCTGCTTGTGCGTTCCCCGCCGTGGCAGTGGCGGTGCTGGCGGGCACCAGACGGGCGTTAACGCGCTGGCCTGCCTGTACCTTGTTGCCCAGCAGGACGGTGTCGCCGTCGGCTAGGCCTTCCAGCACCTCGGCCGCCTCCAGCGTGCGCAGGCCCAGGCGCACGTCGCGGGGCTGGGCCCGGCCGTCCAGGGCCAGCAGCACGCTGCCACGGTCCCCGGCAGGGGCGCCGCGCAGGGCAACCAGGGGCAGGGTCAAGGCGTTGTCGCGACGGGCGGTCTCCACCTCCACCGACAGGGTCATGTCCTCACGCAGGAAGGTGGGCGCGGGCCCGGCCAGGTCCAGCGTCACTTCAATGGCGCCGCGCTGCGCATCCACCGCCGCGCCCAGCGCCGACACTTTGGCCGCAAAGGGCTGGCCGGGGAAGGCGTCGGCCACCACGGCGGCGGGCTGGCCGGTCTGCAGCTGTTCCAGGAAGCGCTCGTCCACCTGGGCCTTGAGCTGCGTGGGCCCGGCCAGCGCCAGGGTCAGCAGCGCCTTGCCCGGCTGCACGATCTGCCCAGGCTCCACCTGGCGCAGCAGCACGCGGGCGGGTGCGGGGGCGCGAATGTCCGTCTGTCCCAGCCGCGCCTGCGCGGCCAAGGTGGCGGCGCGCGCGGCGGCCAGTTGGGCACCCGCCACGTCTTGCGCGCGGCGGGTCTCGTCCAGCCGCGAAGCGCTGATGAACCCCCGGTTCACCAGTTCCTGGGCGCGGTCGAATTCGGCACGTGCCGCCTTGACGGTGGCTTCGGCCTGCCGCTCGCTGGCCTGGGCCTGTGCCAGCGCGGGGCGCAGTTCGTCCTGCTCCAGCCGTACCAGCACGTCGCCCTGGCGCACATTGGCCCCCTCCTGCACCAGCACCTGGGCCACGCGCCCGGTGACGGTACTGCCTACGTCTACGCGCGAGAGCGTGGCCATGCGGGCAGAGAACTGCACCGTGCGTACCAGCGGCGCGGCCTGCACGCGCAACGCGTCCACCTGCTGCGGGCGCCAGGCCAGCCACGCGGCGGCGCCCGCCACGGCGCACAGGCCCAGCAGTGCAATGGTCCAGCGGCGTTTCACAGGAGTGTTTCGGGTGGTTGATGCATGCCTGCCATGTTAGCCGCAAGCGGCATCCCCCCACGGGTTTACCAATAGTGGGTCATCAGCTCCTGCGACCAAGCGGGCTGGCTCACTTCACCGCGCGGCAGGTAGCCCGTCCACACCGGTTTGATGTCAAGCAGCGGCGTGCCGTCCACGGCGTCCAGCCCCTCAACCTCCACCGCCAGGCCATCCACACCCAGTACGCGGCAGATGGACGCGCCGATGCGGTTGGGCCGCATGCGCCCGCGCTGCGCGAAGATGCCCACGGCGGGCCAGTCGCTGCGGCCCCGGGGGTGGCGAGCGCCGGTTTCGGTGGGCTCATGGGCGTCCACGTGGAAGTAGAAAAGCACCTCCACGTGCGAGAGATCTTCCACGCCGCGCAGGCTTTCGGGTGTGAAACGTGCGGGGTCAAGCTCCAGGCGACAACGGTTGCTGCCCCAGCCGTCCTTGGTGGCCTCGCGCCGTCCACCGCGCACCAAGCCTATGGGTGTCATGGTGATGGAGGCGGGGACGTCGGGCATGCAGGAGCTCCCGTCTGGCCGGGTATTCAGGCCGCAGCGCGCTGCAGGCGGTCGCGCACGCCGTCCCAGGCGGCGTCTTCGGGCGGCGTCTCCACCCAGATGAGCTTGGTGTCGTGCCGGTCCAGCGCACGCAGCACGGCGAACAGCTCCTGCGCGCAGGCGCAGGCCTGCACAGGCATGGGTTCGATGCGCACGTGCGGGCTGGCGCTGTGCACAGGGGTGCGTGCGTACACGGCAATGTGGCGGGCGTCGGCGCCCAGCAAGTCCAGTGCAGCTTGAATTTCCGGGGCACTCATCAGGCGCACGCGGGCACTGGGTGCGTAGTGCGACGCCAGTGTGCCCGAGGCGCGCGGCGCGGCCTCGTCGCGTTCGGCCAGGGGAACGCCAGCGGCTTCTTCCAGCGCACTCACGGGGATCATCCCGGGGCGCAGCAGCACCGGCCGGCCGCGTGAGCAGTCCACAATGGTGGATTCGATGCCCACCGGGCAGGGGCCGCCGTCGAGGATGATGAGCGCGTCGTCGTCCAGCAGGGCCTGGAATTCGTCTTGCACGTGCGCGGCAGTGGTGGGGCTGACGCGCCCGAAGCGGTTGGCACTGGGCGCGGCCAGGCCTTGGATACCCGCCGTCTGGCAGGCCTGTAGCAGCGCCTGGGCCACCGGGTGCCCCGGGCAGCGCAGGCCAATGGAGTCTTGCCCGCCCGCAGCGGCCAGGCCCACGCCGGGCTGGCGCGGCAGGATGACGGTGAGCGGCCCCGGCCAGAACGCGGTCATCAACCGCTCGGCAAAGGCAGGCACGTCTTGCGCGTAGTGCTGCACGGCCGCCTGCCACTGGGCGGTGCTGCCCCCGGCCACGTGCACGATCAGCGGGTGGTCCTTGGGGCGGCCCTTGGCAGCGAAGATGCGCTCCACCGCCTCGGGCTGGTCGGCGTCGGCCGCCAGGCCGTAGACGGTTTCGGTGGGCATGCCCACCAGGGCGCCGCGCCGCAGCGCGTCCACGGCGCACGCCAAGGCCTCCTCGGCGCTCTCGGTTGCAGAGCCGCCAAGCAGTGCCCGGGCGTCCAGCGTCAATGCCATGGCGCTATGCCCAGAATGCGCGCGGCCTGGGCGGCGGTGTCCTGCACCTGCGCCAGCGTTGCGCCGGTGATGTTGAGGTGGCCCATCTTGCGCCCCGGGCGCGCGTCCAGCTTACCGTACAGGTGCAGGTGGGTGCCAGGCAGCGCCAGTATGGCTGCCCATTCGGGCGTGCGGGGCTGGCCGTCATGGAACCACAGGTCGCCCAAAATGTTGAGCATGACGGTGGGGCTGTGCAGGCGCGGCGCCACCAGCGGCAGGCCGGCCATGGCGCGCACCTGCAGCTCGAACTGCGACACGTCGCAGGCGTTGAGGGTGTAGTGGCCGCTGTTGTGCGGGCGTGGTGCCATTTCGTTGACCACCAGCGCGCCGTGGGCGCTGCCGTCGTCGATGACGAAATACTCCACGCACAGCACGCCCACGTAGCCCAGTTGGTGGGCAATGGCCTCGGTGGCCTGGCGCGCCCGCTGTGCCAGTTCGGCGGGCACGTTGCCTTCAAACACCTCGGTCACGGCCAGAATGCCGTCGCGGTGCAGGTTGCGCTGCACCGGGAATCCCACCACCTGTCCGTCGGCGCCACGCGCCACGATGACCGACAGCTCGGCCTTGAGCGGCAGAAGCTTTTCCAGCACGCAGGGCACGCGGCCCATGCGCTCCCAGGCGGCAGCAAGTTCAGCACGGTCTTTCACGCGGGCCTGGCCCTTGCCGTCGTAGCCCAGGCGCGCGGTCTTCAGAATGCCGGGCAGCAGATCGGCGGGCACGGCCTGCAGCAGCGCTTCGTTTTCGATGGCGGCGTAGGGCGCGGGGCCCACACCACCGGCCTGTGCGCAGGCCACGAAATGGGCTTTTTCGGCAATGCGGTCTTGCGCCACGGCCACGGCGGTGGCCGCCGGGGCCACGGGGCGGTGCGCGCCCAGCGTCATCAGCGCCGGGGCGGGCACGTTCTCGAATTCGGTGGTGATCGCTTCGCAGCGCTGCATCAGCTGCGCCAGGCCTTGCTCGTCCTCGTAGCCGGTCTGCACGTGGTAGTGGCTCACCAGGCCTGCGGGGCTGGCCGGGTCGGGGTCCAGCACAGCGGTGAAGTAGCCCATCTCCTGGGCGGCCTGCACGAACATGCGGCCCAACTGGCCACCGCCCATCACGCCCAGCGTGGCCATCTGGCCGTTGGCGCCCATCTGGCCGGGCAGGATGGTCTTGCGTGCGCCCTGGCTCATGCGGCCTCCGGCGGGGGCAGGGTCATGGCGCGCGCGGCCTCGGTCTGCGCGGCGCGGAAGGCCTGCAACTGCTGCAGCAGCGCCGGGTCTTCGTTGGCCAGCATGGCCACGGCAAACAGCGCTGCGTTGGCAGCACCGGCTGCGCCGATGGCGAAGGTTGCCACCGGAATGCCCTTGGGCATCTGCACAATGCTGTGCAGCGAATCCACGCCCGACAGTGCCTTGGTCTGTACCGGCACACCCAGCACCGGCACCGTCGTCTTGGACGCCAGCATGCCCGGCAGGTGGGCCGCGCCGCCTGCACCGGCCACAATGGCCTTCAGGCCCCGGCCCGCCGCAGCTTCGGCGTAGGCGAACATGTCATCGGGCATGCGGTGCGCCGAGACGACCCGTGCCTCGTGGGCCACGCCAAACTGTTGGAAAATCTGAACCGCGTGCTTCATGGTCTCCCAATCGCTGTTGGAACCCATCACCACGCCGACTTGCACCTTTGCGCTCATTGCCGCTCCATGAAAGTTGGGATTTTACGTTTCGCCCCCACTTGAGGCGACAATGCCGCTGCACGGCCACACCGTGCCCCCGTGCGTACCCCTTAGCCCATTCCCTTGCCGCACTGCCATGATCGACGTCACCATTGCCAACTTTGAAACCGAAGTCATCGAGGCTTCCCAGCACGTGCCGGTGCTGGTGGACTTCTGGGCGCCCTGGTGCGGCCCCTGCAAGTCGCTGGGCCCCGTGCTGGAAAAGGTGGAAGCTGCCTACGGTGGGCGGTTCAAACTGGTCAAGATCAATTCCGACGACGAGCAGCAGCTCGCGGCGGCCTTTGGTATCCGCAGTATTCCCACCTGCGTGCTGATGGTCAACGGCCAGCCGGTGGACGGCTTCATGGGCGCCTTGCCCGAAGGCCAGGTCAAGGCCTTTCTGGACAAGCACCTGCCTCCGGCAGACGAGGTACAGGAAGAAGCCCTGGCGCCCGAGGCGGACGACGCCCCGGAAGGCAGTCTGCTGGAAAAACTGGCCCATCAGTTGGCGCAGGATCCGTCCAACAACGACGTGCGCTTTGAATACGTGAAGCACCTGATCGCCGAAGGTCACTTCGAGGAAGCCGAGGTGGCACTGGCCCCGGCCCTGGCGCAAATCCCGCTGCAACTGCGCTTCGAGGCGCTGTCGCACTGGCTCAACGCCCTGCTCTTCACCGGCAACGACCCGCGCGGCCAGTGGACCATCGCCCAGTTCGACGAGGCCATTGCCCAGAACAAGCGCGACTTCGACACCCGCTTCGCCAAGAGCCGCGTCCTCATCGCCATGGGCGACTGGCCCGCCGCCATGGAAGAGCTGCTGGAAATCATCATGCGTGACAAGCAGTGGGCCGAGGAAGCCCCGCGCAAGACCTACGTGGGCCTGCTGGAACTGATGACGCCGCCCAAGCCGCGCGACGCGGGTGCGGTGCCGGGCAAGACGGCAGGCGGCATTGAACTGGCCAGCCATGCCGCCGCTGCGCAGGACCCGCAGGCGGAACTGGTGTCGCGCTACCGCCGCAAGCTCAGCATGGCGTTGAACTGAGCGCGCTGCAGAGGCCTGGCGGTGTTCAGGCCGGCAGCTGCAGGCGCGGCTTGCTCAGCAAGGGCAAGCTGGCTTTGCGGCTTGATGTGGCCACGGTCACGGACTCCGTGACTGCGTGAGCCTGGTTCAACCGGAACACCGACACCGCCTCCACCATCTGCGCGGCCTGCTGCTTCAGGCTTTCGGCCGCGGCCGAGCTTTGCTCCACCAGCGCGGCGTTCTGCTGCGTGGTGCGCTCCATGTCGCCAATGGCTTGGCTGATCTGGCTCACGCCTTCACTCTGTTCCACGCTGGCGCTGCTGATTTCACCCACGATGTCGGTCACGCGCTGGATGGCCACGACGATTTCCTGCATGGTCTCGCCCGCCTGATCAACCAGCGTGCTGCCCTGCTCCACCCGCGCCACGCTGGTGTTGATAAGTTCCTTGATCTGGCGTGCTGCTTCGGCGCTGCGCTGCGCCAGGCTGCGCACCTCGCCCGCCACCACGGCAAAGCCGCGTCCCTGCTCCCCGGCGCGCGCTGCCTCCACGGCGGCGTTGAGCGCCAGGATGTTGGTCTGGAAGGCGATGCCGTCGATGACGCTGATGATGTCGGCGATCTTGCGTGAGCTGTCGTTGATCTCGCGCATGGTCGTCACGACCTGGTGCACCACGTCGCCGCCACGGGTAGCGATGGCCGACGCGCCCTGGGCCAGCTGGTTGGCCTGGCGGGCGTTGTCGGCGTTGTGCCGCACGGTGCCGTCCAGCCGCTCCATGGACGCGGCGGTTTGCTCTAGTGCGGCCGCCTGCTGCTCGGTCCGCACCGACAGGTCTGCGTTGCCCTGGGCGATCTCGGCGCTGGCGGTGGCCACGCTGTCGGCGTTGTGGCGCACCGTGGTCACCACCCGGGTGAGGCTGGCCTGCATCTCGCGCAGGTGCGACATCAGGCTGGAGTGGTCGCCCGAGCGCAGGCGAATGGCCGCCGTCAGGTCGCCGCGCGCCACGCCCTGCACCAGGTCGGCCGCCGCGCCGGGTTCGGCGCCCAACTCTCGCACCAGACCGCGCACCGTCATCCAGCCCAACGCCACCGCCAGGGCCAGGCCCGCCGCAACGGCGCCGATGGCGATGGCCCTGATGCCTTGGTAACGGCCCGTGGCGTTGTCGTATTCCTGCCGGGCCTGGTCGATCTGCAGCTGAGCCAGCGCGTCCATGTCGTGCTTGGCCGATTCGTACAGCTGCGGCAGGGTGCGGCCCAGCAGCTGTTTGGCTTGCGAAAGATCGTAGGTCGCCACCGCCTGCATGGTGGGGTTGAGGCCTTCGTTCAGGAACTTGCTGTAGTTCTCGTTGAACTGCTGCACCAGCTTCGCCTCGTCGTCCGAGAAGGGGCCCGTCGAGTAGTTCTTCCACAGGTCGGCGATCTCTTCGGTGCTCTTCCTGATGATCTGTTGCGCCGCTTCGATGTTCTCAGGTGTGGGGATGGCCAGCGGCATGGTCACGGCCAGGCGGCTGGCGAGCAGATCGGACTGGATGCGGCCCAGGTAGGTGGCGGGCACCGTGCGGTCCAGATAGACCACGCGCAGCCCTTCGTTGGCGCGGGAGATGCCGTACAGGCCCAGCAGGCCAATACCCAGCAACAGCACGGACAGCAAGCCGACAAGCAGGCTCAGGCGGGAGGAGATCGTGAGTTTTTTCATGCGCACAACGAAAAAAGGGTGACCGCCCATCTTAGAGAACGATCACCCCGGCTGGTATCGGGAAATTCCTACTTGGATGTAGGCATCACGAATTCCGCGCCCTTGGCAATGCTCTCGGGCCAGCGCTGCATGATGGACTTCTGCTTGGTGTAGAAGCGCACGCCTTCTTCGCCATAGGCATGCGTGTCGCCAAAGAGCGAACGCTTCCAGCCGCCGAAGCCGTGCCAGGCCATGGGCACGGGGATGGGCACGTTGATGCCCACCATGCCCACCTGGATGCGGCGGGCGAATTCGCGCGCCACGTTGCCGTCGCGGGTGAAGCAGGCGGTGCCGTTGCCGAACTCGTGGTCGTTGATGAGCTGCACAGCCTCGGCGAAGTCCTTCACGCGCACACAGGCCAGCACCGGGCCGAAGATTTCTTCCTTGTAGATGCGCATGTCGGGGGTGACGTGGTCGAACACCGTGCCGCCCAGCCAGAAGCCGTTCTGGCACCCGTTGCCAGCGCGTTCGCCATCAAAGCCCCGGCCATCGACCAGCAGCTTGGCGCCTTCCTTCACGCCCTGTTCGATGTAGCCAGTGATGCGCTGGCGCGCCACGTCGGTCACGATGGGGCCCATTTCGGCGGCCAGGTTCATGCCATCGAGCACCTTGAGTTCCTTGGTGCGTTCGATCAGCTTGGGCATGACCTTCTCTGCCACGTCGCCCACCAGCACAGCCACCGAGATGGCCATGCAGCGCTCGCCAGCGGAACCAAAGGCGGCGCCGATCAGCGCGTCCACCACCTGGTCGATGTCGGCGTCGGGCATGACGACCATGTGGTTCTTGGCGCCGCCCAGGGCTTGCACGCGCTTGCCGTGGCGCGCACCGGTTTCGTAGATGTAGTTGGCAATGGGGGTGGAGCCCACAAAGCTCACGGCCTTGACGTCGGGGTGGTCCAGCAGCGCGTCCACGGCCACCTTGTCGCCTTGCACCACGTTGAACACGCCGTCGGGCAGGCCTGCCTGCTTGAGCAGGTCGGCAATGTAAAGCGAGGGCGAGGGGTCGATCGGGCTGGGCTTGAGCACGAAGGTGTTGCCGCAGGCAATGGCCACGGGGAACATCCACATGGGCACCATCACTGGGAAGTTGAACGGGGTGATGCCCGCCACCACGCCCAGCGGCTGGCGCATGGTCCAGTTGTCGATGTTGGTGGAGACCTGTTCGGTGTAGTCCCCCTTGAGCAGTTGCGGAATGCCGCAGGCGAACTCGACGATCTCGATGCCGCGCGTGACTTCGCCCTGCGCGTCGGTGAAGACCTTGCCGTGCTCGGCGGTGATCATGCGGGCCAGCTCGTCGCGGTGCTGGTTGAGCAGCTCCAGGAACTTGAACATGACACGCGAGCGGCGCAGCGGCGGGGTGTCGGCCCAGGCCGGGAAAGCTGCTTGCGCGGCGGCCACGGCGGCAGCCACGTCGGCGGCTTCGCCCAGGCGCACCTGACGCGCCACCACGCCCGTGGCGGGGTTGAACACGGGCTGGGTGCGCTCGCTCTGGCCTGCGGTGCGTTGGCCAGCAATGTATTGCGCCACTTCGGCGTTGTCGGTGTAAGGGGTCATGCGGGTCTCCATATCAAGGGGAATGGCTGCCAGTGTAGGGAGCGTGCCCTTGCCTGCCTAGACGAAATGCCTGAACACATTGTTCTGTTTGATGAACAATAGAGACATGAAAGACGAAAAAATCCACGCCTACTGGGGGCATCTGCACTGGCTCACGGTGCTGGCGCAGCACGGCAGCTTCACGGCGGCTGCCGCGCGCCTGGGTGTGAGCAAGGCGGCCATGAGCCAGCGCGTGGCCGAGCTGGAGCGTGTGGCCGGGGTGCCGCTGGTGCGCCGCACCACGCGCAGCGTGCGCCTGACGGAGGCGGGCCAGCGCCTTGTGGACGAGGTGCGCGGGCCGTTCGAGCACATCGCGCAGACCTTTGACGAGGTGAGCGACCAGGCGGCGCAGCCACGTGGCCTGTTGCGCGTGACGGCACCGGTGGCGCTGGCGCGGCAGCAGTTGGTGCCACACTTGGCGGCCTTCCTGCGGCAATACCCCGACATCCGGCTGGAGCTGGACCTGTCAGACCGGTTGAGTTCGCTGGCCACCGAGGGGTTTGACCTGGCCATTCGCCACACCGCGCAGCCGCCCGACACGCACGTGGCCTGGCGCCTGTGCGGCACGCGCAGCGTGCTGGTAGCCAGCCGTGCCTACCTGCGCCGCCAGGGCACGCCGGTTCAGCCCGAAGACTTGCTGCAGCACAACTGCCTGCACTACCCGCGTGCGCCCGCCACCCCCACCTGGACCTTCGAGGCCCTGGAAGGCGTTCGTGCTGGGGAGCGCCAGACGCTGCCGGTCACGGGTTCGCTGTCAGCCAACAACAGTGAGGCCCTGCGCGACGCCGCACTGGCCGGGCTGGGCGTGGCCTTGTTGCCCGACTTCAGCGCGCAGCAGGCGCTGCGCGCCGGGCAGTTGGTGCAGGTGCTGCCCGGCTGGAAGCCCGTGGGCGCCTTTGCCGAGCATCTGTACGCGCTGCGGCCCTACGCGCCGTACGTGCCCCGTGCCGTCACGGCGCTGGTGGAATACCTGCGGCAGGCGCTGGCGGCGGGGTTCGGGGAGGAACTTCAGCGGTAGCTGGTCCAGAAGACACGGGTCTGGTTCAGGGGGTGAGCGGGGCCGCCAGGGCCGCCGGGCCCTTTGTCTTCTTCACAGCCGTGAACCGGGTCCATGCACACGTTGTCGTCGGCATTGAAGGTGCTCGGCGTGTTGCGCAGGTCGATCACGGTCTTGCCGCTCCAGGTGTTGGCCCGCGTGTTGTTCCAGCCGCTGGTCGTCGTGCCCAGGCCACTGACGAGGATGATGCCGTGTACCGTCGTTCCCCCGCTGGTGGTCAGGCGGTCGCCAGCAAGCACGTTCCCGTAAATCTCGTTGGCAGCATCCAGTGCGATCAAACCGCCTACGTAGGTGCCAGGCGTGCTGTAGCCGCCTGCAATCAGGGCGGCGTTACCCAAGCTCTTCGACACAAACTGGTGATTGGTGAAGTCGCAGAACTGTTTCGGGTACATCCCGGCGAGCCGGCTGTCGCGGGTGAGGGCGTAATTCCCGACGCCTGTATCGCTGCACACCACGCTGTAGCCTGCGTAGTTGGGCGCGTAGACCTTGGTTGAACCCGATGTGTTGATGCTGCCTGCGACAGCGAAGGTGTTGAAGTACACACCGACGCCCAGGTTCAGGTCCCGGTCGAACCACACCACGCCTGGCGCGAGTGACTGACCGTTCAATGACCACTTGTTGCTCCACGCAGAGGGGGCTTCGATGCACCCGTTCTGGGGGCTGTAGCCCTGGCACAGGGTGCGGGCAGTGTGCCATTCGGAATCTGCGCACATGCCGCTGCTGTTGACACTGGTGCAAAGGTGGTCTGGGTAGTAGTTGTAATCGCGGTAGACCGTGCCCAGGTAGTAGGTGCCGTCAGCCACGCCAGACACGTTCTTCACCGTGACCTTGCGCTTGCCATCCTCGTAGGTGAACACGAAGTTGGCGGAATCTTTCAGGGTGTAGACGTCCACCGTTGGGGCTGACGGGGCAGGGAAATCGATATCTGCCACTTTCATCTTGGGGACCGACACCTCGAGCGAAGAATCCTGTGTGATGAGGACGCGGGTGCCGTCTGGTGCGGGTGAGATGTTGCCCTTGACGGAGCCCCCGTAGGCCACGTTGCCGTTCACGTAGCTGAAGTTTCCCCCGCCTTTCACCGTGCCTTGCACACCCACCCACCACGTGCCATTCAGGGTGATGTTGCCCTGGGCGGTCAGCGTCTGGACATTGCCATTCTCCGACAGCGTGGCGTTACCCCGGGTGTTGATCACGGTGTTGTAGTTGGGGCCTTTGTAGAGCACGTTGCCATTGGCATTGATGAGGATGTTCAGGTTGCTCAGCGCCGCGTTGCCGCCGCCCAGCGAGGACAGGTAGTCCACATTGCCTTGCGCATTGACGGTCTTGGCCAGATTGCCGCCGCTCTTGACCACGACGTCCCCTTGGGTTTCCAGGTAGTCGACCACCGTGGCATTGCCCTCAAGGGTCACGTTGCCGTTGGCCTTGACGGTTGCCACGGCTGCGCTGAAGTTGTCGCCAGCCGCGTTGTTCTGCAGGGTGACCGAGCCCTTGACCTGCGCCAGCCCCGCGGTTGCGCCACCCGTCATGAGGAGGTTGCCGTTGGTGCAGATCTCGTTCACAAAGACGGATGAACCGATGGATACGTTGCCGCCAGCACATATCTTGGATATGGTCTGGATGCTCGCGCCGCCGCCGTTGCCCAGGTCCACGTTGCCCGACACCCAAAGCTCGCGGTTTTCTCCCAGCACTTCAATGCCGCCCGTCATGTTGAGGTCGCCGTTGATGTAAAGCTTGGTGGCGGCGTCTGCGCCACCGCCACCGTTCGGGCCTGGGCCAGCGGGTGGCCCGGCAGGGTTGGCGCCTGCCGATGGCACCGCGAACATGACGCGTACCGTGGCGTTGGTGCCCACCCCTGTTCCCGTGATGTCGGCAACCACGCGGAATTCGGTGCCCGCCAAGGCGCTGGAGACGATCTTGGCGTCCACGTTGGCCAGGCCGTTGACCGCCAGTGGCCCGGCGCGCAGCGCCTGAAGCTCGTCGGCTGTCAGCATGCTCAGGTAGCGGCGAACTACTTCCACGCCGTCCCAGGCGCGGGTAACGGCCTGGGTGTTGGCGTGCAGGCTGGTCTGCTGGTCTTGTGCTGAACGGATGGAGTGCATCCCCACGGCGGTGAGCGCCAGAGCCCCCATGCCCGCCAGCATCACCAGCAGCACGTTGATGAAACCCGCCTGCGCACGGCGCGGCAGCGGGCGGTTCACTGGCAGATGTTGGGTACGCATGATGTGACCGAGGAGGAGAGGTTGTCCATGCTCTGGCCCGCAGACACGATGACCCGCAGCCCCGGGCCTGCGGCCATCCGCCCATAAGGCGCGCAGGAAGGTACGCGTTGCACACCGAACTGAATGGCTTTGCCAGCGGCGGAAAGCGTTCCGGCCTGCACGACGGGGATGATTTCATTCGCGTGCCAGGTGCTGGACCAGCTGGACGCGTCGGTGCAGGTCTTTTCTGCCAAGCGGAAAAGACCGCCGTTGGTGGCGAACAGCCCGGTGCACTTGCTGGCGCCCGCGTCGTCCTTGAAGTGCCAGAAAACGGCGTTGCCGTTCACGGCCGCTGCGCCTGCGGCTCCGATGGCGACGGCATCGCCGCTCATGGAGGTGCTGTCGTCGGCCGCGAAACCAGCACCGTTGGCCAGGACAAAGTCGGTGTTGGCTGTGCCAGCAGGGCCTGCCGCACCGTCAATGCAGCTGTTGCCAGCCGGGGCCTCCACTCCCCAGCCCGCGCGTTGCATTTCCAGTTCCGACACCAGCAAGGCGGTGGCCACCTGCCCGTCCAGCGCGCTGTTTGTCCGCGTCTGAATGACGGCCTTGGCCTGCGTCTTGAAAATGCTCATGATGGACAGCGCGGCGAACAGGCCCAGCATCAGCCCCACCATCGTTGCGATCAGGCTGATGCCAGCTTGCCTGGCCCGGCTTGGCAGCGTCATTGCGACACCTCGATGGTGCCCGCGCCCCCGAACAACGCTTGCGAAGTCACCGACAGGGTGATGCGGTTTTCCAGCGAGTGGTCCATGGTGACTGTCTTGCCGCCCACGGTGACGTTGTCTCCAGCCCGGCTGCCGCACTGCACCGTCACGTCCAGGGCTTGCCCGCCAACGTTGACCAAAGGGGTGGTGTTGCATAGCGCGGGCCCCAGCTGGGACAGCATGCTGCGCATCTGCACGGCCGCCAGGTTCTGCATGCCTCCCTGCGTCTGGACGACGGTGGCACGCGCCGCAACGTAGGCTGGACCCAGCCCGATGACGCAGGCCAGCAGCATGGCCACCAGGGCGTCCAGCAGCACGTCACCCTTTTGGGTGGTACGGTTGCGAACGCCGCTGCGTTTACTTGCCGCCGAGACTTTTATCCACAACATGGCTGCTGCCTCTTGAAATAGTGATGCTCAGACTGGTCGAACAAGCCCCGTAAGCGGTGGGAACGCCCCGGTTGTTCAGGGCGATGCAGGAGAAATCGCTCTCGCCCGTCTTGACCTGGGTGCCCGGGTGGCCTGCCAGACTGGCGCGCCAAGCGGCATTGGTGCCGCAAGTGAATGCCGTGCTGCTGACGCTCTGGGCGTAGATGACGCCGTTGGCAATGCACATGGCGGCGGCTGGTGCGTTCAGGGCCTGGTTGGTTTCGTTGCGCAGTGCCAATGCCCGTGTCTTGGCAAAAGCCTGGGTGACCTGTCCGCTGGCTTCGTTGACGCGGGCGTCGTCAATCCAGCTCTGGGTCAGTGACGTACCCAGTGCGGCAATGGCAGCCAATATGGCCAGGGTGACCAGCAGTTCTATCAGGGTGAAGCCCATGCTTCCCCTTCGATAGGGGCGTGTGGTGTCAGAGCCAGCCGTTGCCCGCAATGTCGCAACCATTGGATGCCCTGGTGTTGTCTTGCGTGAGAGTCAGCGCGCAGCCTGAGACGACGGAAGTCGCGCCCGTTGCCTTCAGGGTGTAGGTGGTGCCGCTCTGTGCCGAAATCGTGTAGGTGAAATCGTCGGCCTGGGCCGGGGTCCAGTTGCTCAGTGCCGTTTTGGTGGCCGCGGTGGTGGTGGTGGCCGCCGGGTATGCCAGTTTCTGCTGGTAGTTGTTTTCCATGGCCAGCGCCATGGCGGTCAGGTCGCTCTGCGCCGCACGGATTTTTTGGCGTTTGACGTAATTGCTGTAGCTCGGCATGGCAATGGCCGCCAGAATGCCAATGATGACGACCACGACCATGATTTCAATGAGCGTGAATCCCCGAACGAACCTGGTGCGAAAGAGTTTGTTGCCCATAGATCAATAACATGGAATATTGATTTGGGCATTTGTCACATTTATGAGAAATCGCCCAAAAAAATTCTATCTATGCCATGGTTTTGGGTGGGAAAAAGTTCCAGTCGGTTTTTAATTGATAGGTATTTGTCTGAATTTTTTGAAGTGACGTATTAATTTTTTGATTTTTCTATTGATTGACTAGGCAAAATTCACGAATTGGCTCATGAAAGGCGTTGTCGATTTCTGTGTCCATTTCGCCATTCGTCACATTCCTTTTGGGCAACAAAAAACCCGGATCGCTGAAGGGCGCCGGGCCGTTCTTGAAGACCCAGAAGCGGTTGGGCCCAGCCATGACGTTCAGGTGGTAGCCATGTGGCTCCGGGTGTGGCTTACAGTCGGCACCATGTCAACCCTGTCTGCGCGCACTTCGGTGGTGGTCCGGCTGGGCGTCGCGCAGACGCTGGCGTGGGCCTCTTCTTACTACCTGCCTGCCGTGCTGGCTCCGGCCATGGCGGCCGACTTGAGGGTGTCGCCTTCGCTGGTGTTCGGCGCTTTCTCGGTGGCGTTGGTGGTGACCGCGCTGTGCGGGCGCTGGGCCGGACGGCTGATCGATCGGTACGGCGGGCGGCCGGTGCTCGTGGGTACCAATGTGCTGTTTGCCGCCGGGCTGGCTGGCATGGCGCTGGCCGAAGGGCCCTTGGGCCTGGGGTTGGCCTGGGTGGTGATGGGCTTGGCGATGGCGGGAGGGCTTTACGAAGGGGCTTTCAGTGCACTGGTACGCCTGTACGGGCACGAGGCCCGCAGCAGCATCACCGGCATCACGCTGATCGCGGGCCTGGCCAGCACGGTGGGCTGGCCGTTGAGCGCCTGGGCCGAGCAAGCCTGGGGCTGGCGTGGTGCATGCCTGCTGTGGATGGGCCTGCACCTGCTGGTTGCCTTGCCGCTGAATGCTTCGCTGCCGCGCGCCACCCCGCACGTGCCAGTGCCGCAGTCCGACGGCGGCGCAGCATCTGGCAGCGCCAGTGCGGCCTTGTCCTCACCCTGGCCGACGGTACTGCTGGCCACCGTGTTCGCGCTGGCCTGGTTCGTCAGCACGGCCATGGCCGCGCACCTGCCACGCCTGTTGCAGGCGCATGGCCTGACGCTGGGTGTGGCGCTGGGGTTGGCCGCACTGGTGGGACCGGCCCAGGTGGCCGGGCGTTTGCTGGAGTTTGGCCTGTTGCGCAAGGCGCACCCGCTGCTGTCGGCCCAGTTGGCCACGTTGACACATCCCGTGGGGGCACTGCTGTTCATGGGCCTGGGCGCGCCTGCGGCTTGGCTGTTCACCGTGCTGCATGGGGCGGGCAACGGCATCCTTACCATCGCCAAGGGCACGTTGCCACTGGCGATCTTCGGCGCGCAAGGCTATGGCGCGCGCCAGGGTGTGCTGATGGCCCCGGCGCGGCTGGCACAGGCGCTGGCGCCGTTCCTGTTCGGGCTGGTGCTTGACCGCTTCGGCGGCACCGTGGCGCTCTGGGTGTCGTCCATGGCGGGGTTGACAGCCCTGTGCGCGCTGCGCTGGCTCCAGCGCGGGCTCAGCCCAGCAGCCGCTTGAGCGCTTCCTGGTACTTGGCGGCGGTCTGCTCGATCACCTCGCGTGGCAGGCGCGGCGCGGGGGCAGTCTTGTTCCAGGGGCGGCCGTCCACGTGGGCGGTTTCCAGCCAGTCGCGCAGGAACTGCTTGTCGAAGCTGGGCGGGTTGCTGCCTTCAGCGTAGCTGTCGGCGGGCCAGTAGCGCGAGCTGTCGGGCGTCAGCACCTCATCCATGAGCACCAGGGTGCCGTCCTTGTCCAGGCCGAATTCGAACTTGGTGTCGGCAATGATGATGCCCTTGGTGGCGGCGTATTCGGCGGCAGCCTGGTACAGGCGGATGGAGATGTCGCGGATCTTGGCAGCCAGCTCGGGGCCGATCATCTCCACCGTCTTTTCGAAGGTGATGTTCTCGTCGTGCTCGCCCATTTCGGCCTTGGCCGCCGGGGTATAGATGGGCGCGGGCAGTTTGCTGGCGTTCTTCAGGCCCTCGGGCAGGGGCACGCCGCACACGCTGCGGCTTTCCTGGTATTCCTTCCAGCCGCTGCCAGCCAGGTAGCCGCGCACCACCGCCTCCACGGGAATGGGCTTGAGCCGTTTGACCAGCATGGAGCGGCCGCGCACCAGCGGTTTTTCCGCGTCGCTCACCACGCTTTCAGGGTCTTGGCCGGTGAGGTGGATGGGGCAGATGTTCTGGCCTTTGGGGCCGAGCAGGTCGAACCAGAACAGGCTGAGGCGCGTCAGCAGTTCGCCCTTGCCGGGAATGGGTTCGCCCATGATCACGTCGAACGCGCTGATGCGGTCGGATGCGACCATGAGGATGCGGTCGTCGCCCACGGCGTAGTTGTCGCGCACCTTGCCGCGCGCGAGCAGGGGCAGGGAAGTCAGGGCCGAGGTGTGCAGGGCTGTGGTCATGGTCGGGATTCCGGGAGTGCGCAACAAAAAAGCCCGTTGAACGGCCAACGGGCTGTGGGGACTGTTCGGGCCAATTATCGCAAGAAACCCCAGCGCAGGCGCAGTTGCATTTCCTCCCCGGGCTGCAGGGTGATCCAGCCCGGCTGGCCGGGCAGATGCGCCGCGTTGATGGGGTGGCTGACTGGCTCGAAGCAGAAAACGTCGCTGTCCCCGGGGGTGTAGAGGATGGCGTCCAGCCGGTTGGGCGCGCCGGGGGCCAGCAGTTCTGCGCTGACCTGCAAGGTCAGGTCGCGCTCGGGCCAGCGCAGCAGGGCTTGGCCGCGCCAGTGGGCGTAGGCGTTGTCGATCACCGCGCCGCTGGGCTGCACGCCGTGGTTCAGGTTCCATCCGGGCGGGAAGTCTCGGGTCAGGGCGGTGGGCAGCTTGTGGGGGCCAGCGAGCCACACGCCATCCACCGCGGCCTGCACGCTGCACTGCGGCGTGCGCGTGAACCAGGGATGGATGCCCACGCCAAAGGGCAGTGAGCGTTCGCCCAGGTTGCGAACGCTCAAGGTCTGCAGCAGCCCGCCTGGCACCAGCTGGAAGGTTTGCATGGCCAGGTGGTGGTAGGGCGAACCCCGGTGGTGGCGCGACGTGAGGGACATCGTTGCCGTGCCGGGGCCGGTTCGTTGCAGTGCCCAGGGCTGTTGCCAGCCGTCGCCGTGGATGGGATACGGGTCGAATTGGGTGTTGGGCTGCAGCGGGTGGAAGGTACCCGCGTGGGTGAAGCCGCCGCCGCCAATCCGGTTGGACCAGGGCACCAGCGGGTAGCAGGCCATGTCGCCCGGGTCGGGCATGGCGTCGCTGTTGTCTTGGTGGCGCCAGGGCCGCCACAGGTCCAGCGGTTGCCCATCGCGCAGCCATTGCCACGCGGCCACGCTGCCACCTGCGGCGGGGCACAGCGCCAGGCGTTGTTCGGCGTGTTCCAGCCAGTGCAGGGTCGGGGTTGCCATGGGGTCACCCTGCGAAGCGGTTGGCCAGCTTACCGGGTTCTGCTACGTCGAAGGCGAACAGCCCACCCGCCAGCGGCTCACGGGCCAGGGCCTCGGCGTCCAGCCCCACGCGGGCTGAGGTGACGTAGAGCGTGCGCAGGTCTGCCCCGCCAAAGGTACAGCTGGTGACCTGGCTGACCGGCAGCGTGATGCGGCCCAGCTCGCGAGCGCTGGCCGGGTCGTGGCACGACACGCAGCTGCCGCCCCAGTGGCAGATCCAGATGCGGCCGGCAGCGTCGGTGCACATGCCGTCGGGCACGCCGTCATCTGGCCCGAACTGCAGCCAGACGCGGCGGTTGGCCAAACTGCCTGTGGCGGCGTCGAAGTCGTAGGCCAGCACGCGGCCGTTGACGGTGTCGTTGAACAGCAGGGTGCGCTGGTCGACCGTCCAGGTGGGCCCGTTGGTGACGGCAAAGCCGCTGTCGTGGCGGGTGGCCTGGCCGCTGGCGTCCACGCGGTACAGCGAGCCGGTGGGTTGTTCGCAGCCAAAGTCCATGGTCCCGGCCCAGAAGCGCCCTGCGGCGTCGCACTTGCCATCGTTGCAGCGGTTCCCCGGCAGGTTGGCGTCCAGCGGGCACAGGTAGTGTGGCGGGGTGCCGGGGTCGGCCGGGCTCCACAGCGCCAGGCCACGGCGCAGGGCCAGCACCAGGCCGGGTGTGCTGGCGCGTTCGGCCAGGGCCGACACCTCTTCGGCGAACTTCCACGAATCCCGCGCACCAGTGGCCAGGGTGAGCCGGTGCAACTGGCGGCCCAGGATGTCCACCCAGTACAGCGCCTGTTCGCCCGGCGACCAGACCGCGCCTTCGCCCAGCTCTGCGCCCGCATTCCACACACAGGCGCCTGCGCCAGTGGCGGGCATGGCCAGGGGAAGGGGGGTGGGCAGGGTCATGGCGGTCTCCTGTGTTGTCGTCGGCGTTGCGGCTGTGTGCCTAGGCGCTTGACGTTCGGGGGATTATCAGGGCATAGTGATAACTCTTTGAGAATTTTTATTGATCAATTGATATACAAATTGCAATGACAAACGAGACATCCCCCATGCGCGCAACGCCCGGCTTGCGCCCCGTGCCCGAGCGCCAGCAGCGCGCCAGCTACCCCAGCCTGCGGGGCAAGAGCGTGTTCATCACCGGCGGTGGCAGCGGCATTGGCGCGGGCATGGTGGAGTCCTTTGCCCAGCAGGGCGCCCAAGTGGCCTTTGTGGACGTGGCCGCGCAGGCCAGTGAAGCCCTGTGCCAGCAGCTGGAACAGCAGGGCCTGCCGCGCCCGTGGTGGAAGGTGTGCGACGTGAGCGACGTTCGCGCGCTGCAGGCCGCCGTGGCCGAGGCCGCCTCTGCGAATGGCGACATCGAGGTGCTGGTGAACAACGTGGCCAGCGACCAACGCCACAAGCTGGAGGACGTGACCCCCGACTACTACGAAGACCGCATGGCCATCAACGAGCGCCCGGCCTTTTTCGCCATACAGGCGGTGGTGCCTGGCATGCGGCGGCTGGGGCGTGGCTCCATCGTCAACCTGGGGTCCACCGGGTGGCAGGGCAAGGGGGGCGACTACCCCTGCTACGCCATCGCCAAATCGTCGGTCAACGGGCTCACGCGCGGCCTGGCGCGCCCGCTGGGCAAAGACCGCATCCGCATCAACACCGTGTCGCCCGGCTGGGTGATGACCGAACGCCAGATGACCCTGTGGCTGGACGCTGCGGGCGAAGAGGACATCAAGCGCAACCAGTGCCTGCCCGACAAGCTCATGCCGCACGACATTGCCGCGATGGTGCTCTTCCTGGCGTCGGACGACGCCGAGATGTGCACGGCGCAGGAGTTTCTGGTGGATGCGGGGTGGATCTGACCGGGGCATACCCCCGGCCGGGCAGGTTGCTCAGGGGCTGGCCCACTCGTGATCGATCTTGCGGCGGTACAAGTCCTGGCAGGCCGCCTGCAGCGCACGCATCATCACCCGCGCACCGGGCGAAGGCAGCTGGTCGCGCCGCGTGATGATGCCGAAGGCGTCCATGCTGCACTGCATTTGCAGCGGCAGCAGCGCCGCCATGCCGTGCGAGGCGTAGTACTGCCCCACGGCGCAGCTGAGCACGGCGATCATGTCGCTTTGCTCCAGCATCTTGGTCACGAACAGCAGTGACGAGGTTTCGATCACGTTGATGGGCGGCGTGAGGCTTTCTTCCTGGAACATCAGGTCGAAGCGGTGGCGCAGCACGCTGCCTGCGGGCGGCGCGATCCAGCCCGCTGAGGCGACGTCGCGCAGCGTGAGTCCGGTGACCGACAGCAAGGGGTGCCCGCTGCGCACCAGCGCACAGATGGGCTCTTCGGCCAGTTGCTCGTAGCGGTACATGGCCTTGTCGTGCTCGGCGCTGAGGCGCGCCACCACCATGTCCAGCTTGCCCTGCGCCAGGCGTTGCATCAGCACCGGGCTGGTCTCGATGTCCAGCGACACGCGCAGGTTGGGGTGGTCCTGCTTGATCTGCGAAATGGCGCGCGGCAACAGTGTGATGCCTGGGGTGGTGATGGCGCCAATACCCACCTGTCCGAACAGTCCGGCCTTGAGCGCGGTGATCTCGTCGTAGGCCTGGCCCAGGTTGGCCAGCACCATGCGCGCGTGGCGGATCATCGATTCGCCATACCAGGTGGGACGCATGCCCCGCGGCAGCCGCTCGAAGAGCTCCACCTCCAGCACGTCCTCCAGGTCCTTGAGCAGCTTGGAGGCGGCGGGCTGCGTCATGTTCAGCACCTGGGCCGCGCGGTGGATGTTGCCTTCTTCGGCCAGCGCCACGAGCAGCAACAGCTGGCGGGTCTTGAGCCGAGCGCGGATGAACCAGTGGGTGTAGGGAGCCATGGCAAGTCCTGAGATACCAAAAAAAGTATCAAAACTCAGAAATATTTCATTAGACGGCTATTAGACCAAAACCTAGACTGCCGATCCACCACAGACAAGGAGCGGCGGCAAGATGCGCGAAGCCACAGAGGAGATCAGGCACTACATCAACGGGCGTTGGGTGAACGGGGTGACCATGGGCCGCCGCGAGAACCCTTCCGACACCCGCGAGACTGTGGCCGAGTACGCCCGTGCCGACCGTGCGCAGGCCGAGGAGGCCATCCGCGCCGCAGCCGACGCCCTGCCCCAGTGGAGCCTGAGCACACCGCAGCGCCGCTTTGATGCGCTGGACCAGATTGGCAGCGATCTGCTGGCGCGCAAGGACGAACTGGGCCGCCTGCTGGCCCGCGAGGAGGGCAAGACCCTGCCCGAAGGCGTGGCCGAGGTGGCACGCGCCGGGCAGATCTTCAAGTTCTTTGCGGGCGAGGCGTTGCGCATCCAGGGCGAGACGCTGGCTTCGGTGCGCCCCGGCGTGCAGGTGGACATCACCCGCGAGCCGGTGGGTGTGGTGGGGCTGATCGCACCGTGGAACTTTCCCTTCGCCATTCCGGCCTGGAAGATTGCCCCGTCCCTGGCCTATGGCAACACGGTGGTGTTCAAGCCCGCCGAACTGGTGCCCGCCTGCGGTGCCGCCCTGGCCGAAATCATCAGCCGCGCGCAACTGCCTGCGGGCGTCTTCAACTTTGTGGTGGGCAGCGGCCGCGAGGTGGGGCAGACGCTGGTGGACAGCCCGCTGGTCAACGCCATCAGTTTCACCGGCTCGCAGGGCACGGGCGAGCAGATTCTGCGCGCCACGGCGGCGCGCGGCGCCAAGGTGCAGCTGGAGATGGGCGGCAAGAACCCGCTGATCGTGCTGGCTGATGCCGACATGGACATTGCCGTGGACTGCGCGCTGCAGGGTTCGTTCTATTCCACCGGGCAGCGTTGCACGGCATCGAGCCGCTTGATCGTGGAGGCTTCGGTGCATGACGCCTTTGTGCAGAAGCTGGCACAACGCATGGCCGCGCTGAAGGTGGGCAACGCGGTGGAGCGCGGCACCGACATTGGCCCCGTGGTGGACGCGCACCAACTGGCGCAGAACCAACGTTACCTGGACATTGCCAAGGCCGAAGGCGCCGAACATGTGTGCGGCGGCGAGCGCGTGGAGGCGGCTACCCCTGGCCACTACATGCGCCCGGCGCTGTGGCTGGCGCAGGCGCAGCACCGCATTGCGCAGGAAGAGATTTTTGGCCCGGTGGCCGCCGTGCTGCGTGCCGACGATTATGACCACGCGCTGGCCCTGGCCAACGACACGCCTTTCGGCCTGTGTGCGGGCATCTGCACCACGTCGCTCAAGCACGCCATGCACTTCCGCCGCCACGCGGCGGTGGGCATGACCATGGTCAACCTGCCCACCGCCGGGGTGGACTTCCACGTGCCCTTTGGCGGGCGCAAGGGCTCCAGCCATGGCCCGCGCGAGCAGGGCCGCTACGCCGCCGAGTTCTACACCACGGTCAAGACCGGCTACCTGCGTGCCTGAAGGAGCCCATCCCGTTTTTCACCGCAGCTTCCACTTCAACCCCTGCCCGACTGGACTGCGGCCAGAGAGGCAAGACAACTCCAAGCTCAAGGAGACAAACCGATGAAACGCCTGTTCCTCAAAACCCTGGTTGCCGCGATGACGCTGCCCCTGTTCGGCGTGGCGCACGCGCAGAGCAAGGGCCTGGTGGCAGTGTCCATGCCCACCAAGTCGTCCGCCCGCTGGATCGCCGACGGCGACAACATGGTGAAGTACCTGAAGGAAAAAGGCTACGCCACCGACCTGCAGTACGCCGAGGACGACATCCCCAACCAGCTCGCGCAGATCGAGAACATGGTCACCAAGAAGCCCAAGGTGCTGGTGATCGCCGCCATCGACGGCACCACGCTGACCGACGTGCTGAAGAAGGCGCACGACGCGGGCGTGAAGGTCATCGCTTACGACCGCCTGATCAAGAACAGCCCGAACGTGGACTACTACGCCACGTTTGACAACTTCCAGGTGGGTGTGCTGCAGGCGCAGTCCATCGTGGACAAGCTGGGTCTCAAGGGCGGCAAGGGCCCCTTCAACATCGAACTGTTCGGCGGCTCGCCCGACGACAACAACGCCTTCTTCTTCTACAACGGCGCCATGAGCGTGCTCGACCCGTACATCAAGAGCGGCAAGCTGGTGGTGCGCAGCAAGCAGATGGGCATGGACAAGGTGGGCACGTTGCGCTGGGACGGCGCCGTGGCCCAGGCCCGCATGGACAACCTGCTGTCGGCCTTCTACGGCAAGGACAAGGTGCACGCCGTGCTGAGCCCGTACGACGGCCTGAGCATCGGCATCCTGTCTTCGCTCAAGGGCGTGGGCTATTGCACGGCGCAGCAGCCCTGTCCCATCGTCAGCGGCCAGGACGCCGAGATCCCCTCGGTCAAGTCCATCCTGCGCAACGAGCAGTACTCCACCATCTTCAAGGACACGCGTGAACTGGCCAAGGTCACGGTCAGCATGATCGACGCGATGATGGGCGGCAAGCAGCCCGAGATCAACGACACCAAGACCTACAACAACGGCGTGAAGGTGGTGCCCTCCTACCTGTTGAAGCCCGTGCCGGTAGATGCCTCCAACTGGAAGCAGGTGCTGGTGGACAGCGGCTACTACAAGGAAACGCAGATCAAGTGATCTGATGTGACACGCCCCCAGCGCGTGGCGCGGGGGGGCATTTCCCATAGGAGACAGCGTGGCGGACAACACGATCCTGAGCATGCGCAACATCGGCAAGACGTTCCCGGGCGTCAAGGCGCTGGACAACGTCAACCTGACGGTGCGCGCTGGTGAGATCCATGCGGTGGTGGGCGAGAACGGTGCGGGCAAATCAACCCTCATGAAGGTGCTCAGCGGGGTCTACCCGTACGGCAGCTACGAGGGCGAGATCCATTTCGAAGGGCAACTGCAGCGCTTCGAGAGCATCCGCGACAGCGAGGAGCGCGGCATCATCATCATCCACCAGGAGCTGGCGCTGGTGCCCATGCTCTCGATCACCGAGAACATCTTCCTGGGCAACGAGCCCGCCCGCGCAGGCGTGATCGACTGGCACACCGCCCATGCGCGCACCCGCGAACTGCTGGCCCGCGTGGGCCTGAAGGAGCGACCCGACGCCACCGTGGGCAAGCTGGGCGTGGGCAAGCAGCAGCTGGTGGAGATTGCCAAGGCGCTGGCCAAGCGCGTGAAGCTGTTGATATTGGACGAGCCCACCGCCAGCCTGAACGAGACCGACAGCGCGGCCCTGCTGCAACTGTTGCTGGAGCTGAAGGCGCAGGGCATTGCCTGCATCCTCATCTCGCACAAGCTCAACGAGATCACCCAGGTGGCCGACCAGATCACGGTGATCCGTGACGGCACGACCATCGAGACGCTGGACTGCGCCGAGGGCGCGGTGAGCGAGGACCGCATCATCCGCGGCATGGTGGGGCGCGACATGGCGCACCGCTACCCGCAACGCCACCCGCAGATCGGTGACGTGATCTTCGAGGTGCGCGACTGGCATGTGCGCCACGAACAGTACGCCGACCGCGAGGTCATCAAGGGCGTGGACTTCAACGTGCGCAAGGGCGAGATCGTGGGCATTGCGGGCCTGATGGGCTCGGGGCGCACCGAGCTGGCCATGAGCATCTTCGGGCGCTCCTACGGGCAGCGCATCAGCGGCCAGGTCTTCATTGACGGGCAGGCGGTGGACGTGTCCACCGTGGGCAAGGCCATCCGCCACGGCATTGCCTACGTGACGGAAGACCGCAAGGGCTGCGGCCTGGTGCTGGAGCAGGAGATACGCAAGAACGTGACGCTGGCCAACCTGCCCAAGGTGGCGAGCCACGGCGTCATCGACGAAAACGCAGAGGCCCAGGTGGCGCAGGGCTACCGCGAGTCGCTGCGCATCCGCAGCTCGGGCATCGAGCAGTTGGCAGTGAACCTGTCGGGCGGCAACCAGCAGAAGGTGGTGCTGAGCAAGTGGCTGTTCACCAAGCCTCGCCTGCTCATTCTGGACGAGCCCACGCGTGGCATTGACGTGGGTGCCAAGTACGAGATCTACACCATCATCGACGAACTCGCCCGCAATGGCGAGGGCATCTTGATGATCTCTTCCGAGATGCCCGAGCTGCTGGGCATGTGCGACCGTATCTATGTGATGAACGAGGGCCGCCTGGTGGCCGAGCTGGGCCGCGAAGAGGCCAGCCAGGAACGCATCATGCGCGCCATCGTGAACGCTACCCCAGCGTGACTTCACCCATAACAAAACGAGACCCTGCCATGAAACTCGGCTTCCTCAAAAACAACCTGCGCGACTACGGGCTGCTTATCTCCCTGGTTGCGATCATGGGGTTCTTCCAGTTCCAGACCGACGGCATCCTGATGCAGCCGCTGAACCTGACCAACCTGGTGCTGCAGAACAGCTACATCGTGGTCATGGCGCTGGGCATGCTGCTGGTGATCGTGGCCGGGCACATCGATCTGTCGGTGGGTTCGGTGTGCGGTTTCATCGGCGGCCTGGCGGCGGTGCTGATCGTGCAGTACGAATGGGGCGTGGCGCCCACGGTGGTGGTGTCGCTGCTGGCGGGTGCGCTCATCGGCGCGGCGCAGGGCTGGTTCGTGGCCTACGCGCGCATCCCGTCGTTCATCGTCACGCTGGCGGGCATGCTGGTGTTCAAGGGCCTGGCGCTGGCGCTGCTGCAGGGCCAGTCGGTGGGGCCGTTCCCCACCGAGTTCCAGCGCATCAGCACCGGCTTTTTGCCCGACCCGTTTGGGGGTGAGGAGCTGCGCGTGCTGTCGCTGATCATCGGCGTGGCGTTGGCGGCGGCCCTGGCGTGGGTGGAATGGCGCAAGCGCTCCAAGGCGGTGGCGCACGGCATGGAAGTCGAACCCATGGGCTTCTTCGCGGCGAAGAACCTGCTGTTCGCGGGGGTGATCGTCTACCTGTGCTGGCAGCTTTCCACCTACAAGGGCCTGCCCAACGTGCTCATCCTCATGGGTGTGCTGATCCTGCTCTACCAGTTCGTGACCAACCGAACCACCATCGGCCGGCGCATCTACGCCCTGGGCGGCAACGAGAAGGCGACGCGCCTGTCTGGGGTGAACACCTCGCGCCTGGCCTTCCTGGCCTTCGTGAACATGGGCGTGCTGGCGGCGGTGGCGGGGCTGATCTTCGCTGCGCGCCTGAACACGGCCACGCCCAAGGCGGGCCTGGGTTTCGAGCTGGACGTGATCGCGGCCTGCTTCATCGGCGGTGCGTCGGCCTCGGGCGGGGTGGGCAAGGTGGTGGGCGCGGTCATCGGCGCTTTCATCATGGGCGTGATGAACAACGGCATGTCCATCCTGGGCATCGGCATCGACTACCAGCAGGTCATCAAGGGTCTGGTGCTGCTGGCGGCCGTGTTCCTCGACGTCTACAACCGCAACCGCGCCTGAACCCTCTCCCTCAACCAGAAAGCCCCCCAAATGACCACGCCCCCCAAGAAGAAACTGCGTTCGGCCGAGTGGTTCGGCACGAACGACAAGAACGGCTTCATGTACCGCAGCTGGATGAAGAACCAGGGCATCCCGGACCACGAGTTCGACGGGCGCCCCGTCATCGGCATCTGCAACACCTGGAGCGAGCTGACGCCCTGCAACGCGCACTTTCGCAAGATCGCCGAACACGTCAAGCGCGGTATCTACGAGGCGGGCGGTTTCCCGGTGGAGTTCCCGGTGTTCTCCAACGGAGAGTCGAACTTGCGGCCCACGGCCATGCTCACGCGCAACCTGGCGGCCATGGACGTGGAAGAGGCCATTCGCGGCAACCCCATCGACGCGGTGGTGCTGCTGGTGGGCTGCGACAAGACCACGCCCGCATTGCTGATGGGCGCGGCCAGTTGCGACGTGCCCGCCATTGTGGTGACGGGCGGGCCCATGCTCAATGGCAAGCTGGAGGGCAAGGACATTGGCTCGGGCACGGCGGTGTGGCGCCTGCATGAAGAGTTCAAGGCGGGCGAGATTTCGCTGCACCAGTTCCTGGCGGCGGAAGGCGGCATGTCGCGCTCCGCAGGCACCTGCAACACCATGGGCACGGCCAGCACCATGGCCTGCATGGCCGAAGCGCTGGGCACCTCGTTGCCGCACAACGCGGCCATTCCCGCCGTGGACGCGCGCCGCTACGTGCTGGCGCACATGTCGGGCAAGCGCATCGTCGAGATGGCGCACGAGGGGCTGACGTTGTCCAAGATCCTGACGCGCGAAGCGTTCGAGAACGCCATCCGCGTCAACGCCGCGATCGGTGGCTCCACCAACGCGGTCATCCACATCAAGGCCATCGCCGGGCGCATGGGTGTGGCCCTGGAGCTGGACGACTGGACGCGCATTGGCAAAGGCACGCCCACGCTGGTGGACCTGCAGCCCTCGGGCCGTTTCTTGATGGAAGAGTTCTACTACGCCGGTGGCCTGCCCGCCGTGCTGCGCCGTCTTGGCGAGGCGGGCCTGCTGCCTCACCCCGACGCGCTCACCGTCAACGGCCAGAGCCTGTGGCAGAACGTCCACGACGCGCCCATCTACAACGACGAGGTGGTGCGTCCGCTGGACAAGCCGCTCATCAAAGACGGCGGCATTTGCGTGCTGCGCGGCAACCTGGCGCCGCGCGGGGCGGTATTGAAGCCGTCTGCCGCATCGCCCCACCTGCTCAAGCACCGGGGGCGGGCGGTGGTGTTCGAGAACTTCGAGCATTACAAGGAACGCATCAACGACGAAAGCCTGGAGGTGGACGCCGACTCGGTGCTGGTGATGAAGAACTGCGGCCCGCGTGGTTACCCTGGTATGGCCGAGGTGGGCAACATGGGCCTGCCGCCCAAGCTGCTGCGCCAGGGCATCAAGGACATGGTGCGCATCTCTGACGCGCGCATGAGCGGCACGGCCTACGGCACCGTGGTGCTGCACGTGGCGCCCGAGGCCGCTGCCGGTGGCCCGCTGGCCGCCGTGAAAGATGGCGACTGGATCGAGCTGGACTGCGACCAGGGCCGCCTGCACCTGGACATCTCTGACGCCGAACTGGCCGAGCGCTTGCAAGCCCATGTGCCACCCGCGCCGCCCATGAAAGGCGGTTACCAGCAGCTCTACCTGGACCGCGTGCTGCAGGCCGACGAGGGTTGCGACTTCGACTTCCTGGTGGGGTGCCGCGGTGCTGGCGTGCCGCGCCATTCGCATTGACATGAAACACCCCCTGCGTCGCTTCGTTTTTCATCTCTCCCATTCGATTCAGGAACCCTGAACATGTCTGCTCATTCCGCCCGCGCGCCGCGTTACCGTGGCATCTTTCCGGTGGTGCCCACCACGTTTTTTGAGGACGGCACGCTCGACCTTGAAAGCCAGAAACGCTGCCTGGACTTCATGATCGACGCCGGGGTGGATGGTCTGTGCATCCTCGCCAACTTCTCCGAACAGTTCTCGCTGTCGGACGACGAGCGCGAAGTCATCACCCGCACCGCGCTGGAGCACGTGGCCGGGCGCGTGCCGGTGATTGTCACCACCACGCACTACGGTACATCGGTGTGCGCGGCGCGCAGCAAGCGCGCGCAGGACATGGGCGCGGCCATGGTGATGGTCATGCCGCCCTACCACGGCGCCACCTTCCGCGTGCCCGAGGCGCAGATCTACGAGTTCTACGCCCGCGTGTCGGACGCCATCTCCATTCCCATCATGGTGCAGGACGCGCCCGCCAGCGGTACGGTGTTGTCGGCCCCCTTCCTGGCGCGCATGGCGCAGGAGATCGAGAACCTGGCCTACTTCAAGATCGAGGTGCCCGGTGCGGCCAGCAAGTTGCGTGAGTTGATCCGCCTGGGGGGCGACGCGATTGAAGGGCCCTGGGACGGCGAAGAGGCCATCACGCTGCTGGCCGACCTGGACGCTGGTGCGACCGGAGCGATGACCGGCGGCGGTTTCCCGGATGGCATTCGCCCGATCATCGAGGCACACCGCCAGGGGGATGCGGACTTGACGTTCAGCCTGTACCAGCGTTGGCTGCCGCTGATCAACCACGAGAACCGCCAGGGCGGCATTTTGACGGCCAAGGCCCTGATGAAGGCCGGTGGCGTGATTGCCTGCGAGGCGGGGCGCCACCCTTTCCCGGCGATGCACCCGGAGGTGCGCCGTGGGCTGCTGGACATTGCCAAGCGGCTGGACCCGCTGGTGCTGCGTTGGGGGCGGTGAGGTGGTTGACGGCTTTTCTGCGTCGCTTTTTGGCGGGCTGCGGCAGACCGCGCATGCTGCGGCAGGCCTGGCCCTGCGGGGGCTCATGCTGTGGCGGTCGGCGCCCTGGGCGCCGACTCCGCTGCGTCCACCTGCCTGGGGCCGGTGCGGCGGAACTCACTGCGCGCTTGCAGCGCTCCGTTCGGACAGCCGCCGCAAGTCAGTGACGAAGCGCGCTAAAGCGCGCCCGGCCCCAGACAGGCGGCCACAGCCGCCCCAGAAATCGCCCCCGCAGGGCCAGGCTTGCCGCAGCCACCAAGAATGGCAGTGCACAACCGTTGGTGTGCCTACATTGCTTCTACCAAGGCGTGTGCGCCCAGGGGTTGGCGCGCCTTGCGAGGTGCCGAGAAGCGCAGGTGCCGTGGCCAGCGCGCGCAGCGCGCTTCGTCCTCTAGCTTGCGGCGGCTGTTTGAGCGGAGCGCTGCAAGCGCGCAGCGAGTTCCGCCGCGTGGCCACGGCATCGAGCATCGCAGGGGAGCCGGTGCTGCGCACCGGCCGCCTCGTTGAAGCGCCAGCGCCTGGGCGCACACGCCTTGGCCGCCAAAACGCCAAGAGCACCACACGCCTCGGTTCGTCAACAAAGGGGAACGCATGACCCCCGCACTGATCGCCCTGGACTGGGGCACCAGTTCCCTGCGCGCCTACGCCCTGGGCCCAGGCGGCCAAGTACTCGCCAGCCGCCGCAGCGAACACGGCATCATGAGCCTGCCTGCCGCACCCGAAGGCACGCCAACCAGCGAACGTTTCGAGCAGGCCCTGCAGCAACTCTGCGGCGACTGGCTGCAAGCCCACCCCGGTGTGCCGCTGCTGGCCTGCGGCATGGTCGGCAGTGCGCAGGGCTGGCAGGAAGCCGCCTACCAGCCGTTGCCCGTGCATGCCGCAGACCTGGCCCGCACCTTCACCGAAGTACCGCGCCCCAATGCATCAGCCCTGCGCATCGTGCCCGGCCTCATCCAGTGGGGTGACCTGCCCAACGTCATGCGCGGCGAGGAAGTGCAGATCGCCGGTGTGCTGCAAAGCCTGGCCGACGAAGGCGCGCTGCCCGAGCGCCTGATCATTGGACTGCCGGGTACCCACAGCAAGTGGGCGTTGGTGGAGTCCGGTGCCGTCACGCGGTTCGAGACCTTCATGACCGGCGAAGTCTTCGCCGCCCTGCGCCAGCACACCATCCTCGGTCGCACCATGGCCGCCAGCGCCGCGCACGACGCACTGACCTTCACGCGCGGCGTGCGCGTGGCCTGTTCGCCCGAAGGGGCCATGGGCGTGCTCTCCAACATCTTCAGCTGCCGCACGCTGGGGCTCACCGGCCGCCTGACGGGCGATTCGCAGCCCGACTACCTCTCGGGCCTGCTCATCGGCCACGAGGTGGCGGCCCTGTCGCGTGCGCTGCTGGGCGAAGGCCTGCCCGTGGTCCTGTGCGGCGAGCCCGACCTGTGCCGCCGCTACGCCGCCGCCCTGGAGGTGCATGGCTTCGACTCACCGCAGATCCGATCCGAGGTGACGCCGCTGGGTCTGTGGCGCATCGCCCAGGCTGCCGCCCTTGTGTAACCAGACCACTCCGCAGGCACCACGATGACCTTGCCCGAATCCTTCCGCCAGGCCCTGCAGCAATGCGGCCTCATCGCCATCCTGCGCGGCATCCGGCCTGAAGAGGCTGCCGCCATCGGGCGCGTGCTGTACGACGCGGGTTTCCGTCTGATCGAAGTGCCGCTGAACTCGCCCGAGCCGCTGCGCAGCATCCGAACCTTGCGCGACGCCCTGCCTGCCGATGCTCTGGTGGGTGCGGGCACCGTGCTGCGGTCCGAGTCGTGCGCAGAGGTGGCCGCTGCCGGGGGCCAGATTGTGGTGATGCCGCACAGCGACGCCGCCGTGATCCGTGCAGCCAAGGCCGCTGGCCTGGCCTGCGCGCCTGGCGTGGCCACGCCCACCGAGGCGTTCGCCGCGCTGGCGGCGGGCGCCGACGTGCTCAAGATGTTCCCCGCCGAGACCCTCGGGCCTGTGGGCCTCAAGGCCTGGCGCGCGGTGCTCACGCCGCCTATCGCCATCGTGCCCGTGGGGGGTGTGGTGCCCGCATCCATTGCGGTCTACATGGCGGCGGGGGCCTCGGGTTTCGGCCTGGGCTCGGCGCTGTACCGCCCCGGTGATGCGCCTGAGAAGGTTGCCAGCCAGGCCCAGGCTTTCGTGGATGCCTGGCGCGCCGCCCATCCCAACACCCGCGCTCACGCCTGACCCGCAAGCCCATTCCATCCGGCACCAGCCGCAAGCCCCCTCCAAACACCATGAAGATCACACGACTGACCACATACCTGGTGCCCCCGCGCTGGTGCTTCCTCAAGATCGAGACCGACGAAGGCATCACCGGCTGGGGCGAGCCCGTGCTGGAAGGCCGCGCCCACGCCGTGGCGGCGATGGTCGAAGAACTTTCCGACTACCTCGTGGGCAAGGACCCGCGTCACATCGAAGACCACTGGACGGTGCTCTACCGCGGGGGGTTTTACCGGGGCGGCGGTGTGCACATGAGCGCACTGGCGGGCATAGACCAGGCGCTGTGGGACATCAAGGGCAAGGCGCTGGGCGTGTCCGTGTCCGAGCTGCTGGGCGGGCATGTGCGTGACCGCATCCGCGTGTACAGCTGGATTGGCGGCGACCGCCCGAGCGAAACTGCCGAGGCCGCACGCAAGGCCGTGGCCCGGGGCTTCACGGCGGTGAAGATGAACGGCACCGAAGAGCTGCAGTACATCGACACCTACGACAAGGTGGAGCGCTGCATCCAGAACGTGGTGGCCGTGCGCGAGGCCGTGGGCCCCAACGTGGGCATAGGGGTGGACTTCCATGGCCGCGTGCACAAGCCCATGGCCAAGGTGCTGTTCAAGGAACTGGAGCCCTACAAGCTCATGTTCATCGAAGAGCCCGTGCTCAGCGAACACCACGAGGCGCTCAAGGAACTGGCCCACCTGTCCAGCACCCCCATTGCCCTGGGCGAGCGGCTCTACACCCGGTGGGACTTCAAGCGCATCCTGGCCGAAGGCTATGTGGACATCATCCAGCCCGACCCGTCGCACGCAGGTGGCATTACCGAAACGCGCAAGATCGCTGCCATGGCCGAGGCCTACGACGTGGCGCTGGCGCTGCACTGCCCGCTGGGCCCCATCGCGCTGGCGGCCAACCTGCAGATCGACGCGGGCTGCTACAACGCCTTCATCCAGGAGCAGAGCCTGGGCATCCACTACAACCAGGCCAACGACCTGCTGGACTACGTGGCCAACCCCGAGGTGTTCGCCTACCAGGACGGTATGGTCACCATCCCCACCGGGCCAGGCCTGGGCATCGAGGTGAACGAGGCCTACGTGCAGGAACGCGCGGCCGAAGGCCATCGCTGGCGCAACCCGGTTTGGCGGCACAAGGACGGCAGTTTCGCCGAATGGTGAGGGACGGGGGCGTCAGATGGCCAGCGCGGCGTCGGTGCCCGCCATGTCTTTGGCATGGCTTCGGCGCACCTGGCGTTCTGCCTTGTTTTTGTAAAGTGCGGCGTCTGCCTGCTCCAGCCAGTGCTCGTAGCTGTGCCACGACGGTTCGGCCATGGCCACGCCGAACGACAGGCGCACGCCTGTGCTGCGCCCCGGGATGTGAAGGGTATTGTCGAGTTGTGCCTGCACGCGGTCGGCGTACAGCATGGCCTGATCGGCGTCGGCATCGCTGAGCAGCACCACGAATTCGTCGCCCCCGAGCCGCGCGACCGCATCCCCCGCTCGCGCGCAGTGGGTCAGCGCGGCGGCCACGTGCCGTATCACCACGTCGCCCACCGCATGCCCATGCCTGTCGTTGATGGTCTTGAAGTCGTCCACGTCGCAGATCAGCAGCGTCAGGTTCCGGGGCTTGCGCTGGAACTGCCGGAACGCCAGTTGCAGCGCATGGTCGAAGTAGCGGCGGTTGTGCACGCCGCTGAGGGCATCGTGTTCGCTCAGGAAGCGCAACTCGCGCCGACTGTGCTTGAGCTGCATGGCCTGCTTGAACATCAGCTGCCCCATCAGCCAGGGGTAGGCCAGCAGCAGCGGCAGCGTGGCGAGCTGTACGGCCACACTGCTCTGCGGGGCCCAGTGGGCACCCCAGAACAGCACGCCCAGGCCCGCGCCGGTCAGGTGACCGGCCCAGCCCAGCGCCAGAAAACGCAGCCCGCCCACGGTGACGTTGCTGAGCGACGTGGCCATCAGCAGCGCCGCAGTGGGCATGGGCTGGAAGTGGATGGCCGCCATCCAGAACCCGACGTGTGCAGAGTCAAGCCACAGATTGAGCCGCTCTGCCTTCAAGGGGTCGGGCGACCGGGACGCGTGCAGGTAGGCGATCTGCGGCCAAAGGGCGATGGTGACGAACGTCGCCACCCAGTACATGGGGTGGTTGCCGCGTTCAAGCATCGCCGCCAGGATGGCGATGGCGCACAGCGTGACGCCTGCAACGCGGGGCCAGCGGTTGCGCCGGACCAGTTCCAGCCCCTGGGGTTTGTTGCTAGTGTGATCGTTGCCCGGCGCACTCATGATGCCGGCATGTTACCGACACTCGCCGTTGGCAGTCATGGGGGTTAGCGAGCAGTCTCAGCTGCTGCCGCGCACCAGCAGCTCAAAACCCAGGTCCAGGCACGGCTGCGCGACCGTTTCCCCCTGCATCAGGGCCAGCAGCATGTCCGCGCTGGCCTGGCCCACGGCGCGGCGCGGGGTGCGCACGGTGGTCAGCGGCGGCACCATCTGGTCGCTGCCCGACAGGTCGTTGAAGCCCGCCACCGCAAGCCGCCCGGGCACCGGTATGCCCAGGCGCAGCGCCGCCAGCAGCCCACCCTGGGCCAGGTCGTCGTTGCAGAAGAACACGGCATCCACGTCCGGGCGCAGGCGCAGCAGTTCCTCCAGCAGTTCACCGCCCAGCCGCATGGAAGAGGGCTCGGCACTCAGCAGTTCCAGCTTCGGGTCGTACAGGCCAGCCTGGCGCAGGCAGCGCCGGTAACCCTCGGCGCGCTGCAGGGTGCGGGGGTCCAGCTGGGCGGCCACGAAGGCGATGCGCCGGTGTCCGCGTTCCAGCAGGTGGCGGGTGATGGCCTCGCCAGCGTCCTGCTGCGAAAAACCCACGCAATGCACGCCAGGCGCGCGCGTCAGCTCCATCAGGTACACACAGGGCACGCCACTGGCCGTCACGAGCTGCCGGGCCGCCTCGGTGCGGTCGAAGCCCGTCAGCAGCAGGCCAGCCGGGCGCTGGGCCAGGTAGCTGCGCAGCAGCTGCTCTTCTTCCTGCGGCTCGTAGTGCGTCACGCCGATCAGGGGCTGGTAGCCATGGGGCAGCAGCGTGGCATGGACCGCTTCGATCACATCGACAAACAGCGCGTTCGACAACAGCGGCACCAGGACCGGAACCTGGGTGCTGCGCTGCGACGCCAGGGCGCGCGCGGCCGGGTCGGGCACATAGCCCAGGGTGTCGGCCGCGTGTTTGACCCGGTCGACCAGCTCTTGGGTCACCCCCCGTTCGCCCCGCAGGGCACGGGATGCGGTGATGGGGCTGACGCCAGCGCTGTGCGCGACATCGGCCAGGGTCACGCGCCCGCTGCGGCGCCGTTTGCGTTCGTGAGGAGGCAAGGGTTTTCCCGGTGTTCTGTGAAAAACGGTTGGCGTAGGATAGCGCTAACAATTTGGGATGGCAAGGCCGTTATCATTGCATGCCTCCTGAATTTTCGGGCCGTGTCGACGGTCTTTTTTTGAATCCCATTGGATAGCGCTACCAAATGACTTTTCCTTCATCATCACCTCGCCTTGTCGTGATGGGCGTGGCGGGCTGCGGCAAGTCCAGCCTGGGGCAGAGCTGCGCCGAGGCGCTGGGCCTGCCCTTGCTGGAGGGCGACGATTTCCACTCCGCCGCCAACGTGGAGAAGATGCGCAGCGGCGTTCCCCTGAACGACGAGGACCGGGCCGAATGGCTCGACGCGCTGGCGCTGCGCCTCCAGGTGCTGCCGGCGGGCGGCATCCTGACCTGCTCCGCCTTGAGACAGCGCTACCGTGACCATTTGCGCCTGGCCGCGCCTGGCCTGCGCTTTGTGTTCCTGGCACTCACCCCGGAAGAGGCGCGCAGGCGCGTGGCCGCCCGGCCTGCGCATCTGTTTCCCGTCAGCCTGGTGGCCAGCCAGTTCCAGACCCTGGAAGACCCGCGCGCCGAGCCCGGCGTGCTGACCCTGGACGCCATGCGCCCGCTGGCCGAACTCACGGCAGAGGTGGTGGCATGGGTGCGCGCCTCATCTCCCGCAGCGGTGGCAGCCACCGAGGAGGACCGTTCATGAATCTGCGTCAATGGTCCCGGCATGGGGCGGAGGCCTTGATGGCCCTGTGCCTGATCGTCATGGTCGTGGCCGTCTTTGGCAACGTGGTGCTGCGTTACGTCTGGGGCACGGGCTGGGTGGTGTCCGAGGAGCTGTCCCGCCTGCTCTTCATCTGGCTGGTCTGCGTGTCTGCCACGCTGGCCTTCGGCGAAGGCAAACACCTGGGCTTCGACCTGGTGACCAGCCGGTTGCGTGGCGTGCCCGCGGCGGCAGCCCGCTGGCTGACGCTTGCCCTGACGGCAGTGGCGCTGTACTACCTCATCACCGGTTCGTGGGCGCAGGTGGTGGTCGGGTTGGACAGCCGCAGCCCGGTGATGAACTACCCGCTGGCACTGGCCGCCGCCGGAACGCTCTTCATGGGCGTGGTGATGGCCGTGCTGCTGCTGGTGCAGGCCGCGTGCGATCTGACGGGTGAGCGCGCCCAGGAGCAGCAGCCATGACGATTGCACTCTTCCTTCTGGTGCTGTTTGCCGCGATGACGGTGGGCGTGCCGATCGCCTTCGCGCTGATGCTCACGGCTCTGGCGCTGATGGTGCACCTGGACTTTTTCGACGCACAACTCCTGGCGCAGAACGTCCAGGCAGGCTTCGACAGCTTTCCCCTGCTGGCCGTGCCTTTCTTCATCCTGGCGGGTGAACTGATGAACGCTGGCGGTCTGAGCCGCCGCATCATCGAACTGGCGCGGGCCTTTGTCGGCCACATCCAGGGGGGCCTGGGGTACGTGGCCATCGCGGCATCGGTCATGCTCGCGTCGATGAGCGGTTCGGCCATTGCCGACACGGCTGCCCTGGCCACCCTGCTGCTGCCCATGATGCGCAAGCAGCATTACCCCGACGGCACCAGCGCGGGGCTGATCGCCTCGGGCGGCATCATCGCGCCCATCATTCCGCCTTCGATGCCCATGGTCATCTACGGCGTGACGACCAACACCTCCATCAGCAAGTTGTTCCTTGCGGGCATCGTGCCCGGGCTGATGATGGCCGCCGCCCTGGTGCTGGTGTGGCGGCGCGTAGCCGGAAGCAAGGCCCTGCCAGTGGCGGAAAAGACCGCCTGGGCGGAGCGCCGCCGCGTGCTGGGTGGCAGCTTGTGGGCCTTGATGATGCCGGTCATCATCATCGGCGGCCTGCGCATGGGCTTCTTCACCCCCACCGAGGCGGCCGTGGTGGCCGCCGTGTATGCGCTCGTCATCGCCATGTTCGTCTACCGCGAGCTGAACCTGCCGAAGCTGTACCGGGTGCTGGTGGACGCCAGCCGCACCACGGGCGTGGTGATGTTCCTCTGTGGTGCGGCCACCGCCGCCTCGTACATGATCACCCTGGCAGACCTGCCGAACCAGCTGGCCGAGTCGATGGGCCCGCTCCTCGGGCAGCCCGTGCTGTTCATGGCCGTGGTCTGCCTGTTCCTGCTGGCCGTGGGCATGGTCATGGACCTGACGCCGACCATCCTCATCCTGGGGCCGGTCCTGGCGCCGCTGGCGGCGAAGGCCGGGGTCGATCCGGTGTACTTCGGCTTCGTCTTCATCTTCACGGGCTGCCTGGGGCTGCTCACGCCGCCGGTGGGCACGGTGCTCAACGTGGTGGCGGGCGTGGGCCAGTTGCGCATGGAGCCCGTCATCCGTGGCGTCACGCCGTTCCTGCTGGTCTATTTCGCCATGCTGGTGCTGCTGGTGCTTTTCCCATCCATCGTGCTCGGCCCGCTCAAGCTGATGTTCTGACCTTTGCCACACCTCTTGTTTTTCCCGGGCGGCCATGCCGCCATCAACCCAAGGAGATCACCATGAAACTGAAACAACTTGCCGTGACGCTGGCCGTGAGCCTGGCAACACTGGGCGCCGGCTGGGCCCAGGCGCAGGACATCAAGCCCCGCATGATCCGCTTCGGCTATGGCCTGAACGAGCAGTCCAACCAGGGCCGCGCTGTCAAGCTGTTCGCCGAAGAAGTGGAAAAAGCCTCGGGCGGCAAGATGAAGGTGCGCGCCGTCGGCGCGGCCGCGCTCGGTTCCGACGTCCAGATGCAGCAGGCCCTGATCGGCGGCGCCCAGGAGATGATGGTGGGCTCCACCGCCACGCTGGTCGGCATCACCAAGGAAATGGCCATCTGGGACACCCCCTTCCTGTTCAACAACGCCAAGGAAGCGGACGTGGTGCTGGACGGCCCGGTCGGCCAGAAGGTGATGGACAAGCTGCAGGAAAAGGGCCTCGTCGGCCTGGTCTACTGGGAGAACGGCTTCCGCAACCTGACCAACAACAAGCGCCCGGTGGCCAAGCTGGAGGACATGGACGGCATCAAGCTGCGCGTGATGCAGAACAACGTTTTCATCGACAGCTTCAAGACCTTGGGTGCCAACGCAGTGCCGCTGCCCTTCTCTGAGCTGTTCACCGCGCTGGAGACCAAGACCGTCGACGGCCAGGAGAACCCGTTCAACACCATCCTGTCCAGCAAGTTCTACGAGGTGCAGAAGTACCTGACCGTGACCAACCACGTCTACAGCCCGTGGATCGTGCTGGTCAGCAAGAAGTACTGGGACGGCCTGAGCCAGGACGAGAAGAATGTGCTGCTCAACGCGGCGCGCAAGAGCCGTGATTTCGAGCGCAAGGACACCCGCGAGGAAGCCGCCAAGGCGCTGGCCGACCTGAAGGCCAAGGGCATGCAGATCAACGAACTGTCGCCCGCCGAGGCCAACCGCATGCGCGATCGCCTTACCCGCGTGAACGCCAGCGTGGCCGCCAACGTTGGCATGGACCTGTGGAAAGAAACGCAGGACGCCGTGGCCAAGGCCCGTGCGGCCAAATGACGCAGCGGCGCTGATGCCCTGACCCGAAAAAAACAAACCCCGCTTCAAGGCGGGGTTTGTTCTTGGGGCGGCACCTGTTGTGCCGCCGCGATAGGGTCAGTTCACCACCTGGGCCAGCTCGCCCCGGGCGTACCGGGCGGCCACTTCGCTCAAGGAATAGCCCTTGACTTTGGCGGCCTGGCCTTCGCAGCCGAACTCCAGGTAGCGCTGCTTGCACACCGACTGGGCAGCGGCGCGTGCGGGCTTGAGCCATTCGCGGGCGTCGAACTTGTCGGGGTTTTCGGCCAGGAACTTGCGCACTGCGCCGGTCATGGCCAGGCGGATGTCGGTGTCGATGTTGACCTTGCGCACGCCGTGCTTGATGGCTTCCTGGATTTCGGCCACCGGCACGCCGTAGGTTTCCTTCATCTTGCCGCCGTACTGGTTGATCAGGGCCAGCAGGTCCTGCGGCACGCTGCTGGAGCCGTGCATCACCAAGTGGGTGTTGGGAATGCGCGCGTGTATTTCCTTCACGCGGCTGATGGCCAGCACGTCGCCAGTGGGCGGGCGGGTGAACTTGTAGGCGCCGTGGCTGGTGCCAATGGCAATGGCCAGCGCGTCCAGGCCGGTGGCCTTGACAAACTGGGCGGCCTCTTCGGGGTCGGTCAGCATCTGGCTGTGGTCCAGCGTGCCTTCGGCGCCAATGCCGTCTTCCTCGCCGGCCTGGCCGGTTTCCAGGCTGCCCAGGCAGCCCAGCTCGCCTTCCACCGACACGCCCACGCGGTGCGCCATTTCCACCACGCGGCGGGTCACGTCCACGTTGTAGTCAAAGCTGGCGGGGGTCTTGCCGTCTTCCTTCAGCGAGCCGTCCATCATCACCGAGCTGAAGCCCAGGTCGATGGCGCCCTGGCAGATGGCGGGGCTCTGCCCGTGGTCCTGGTGCATCACCACGGGAATGTGGGGGTAGGCTTCACAAGCGGCCTGCACCAGGTGCTTGATGAAGCTTTCGCCTGCGTACTTGCGCGCACCGGCGCTGGCTTGCAGGATGACGGGGGCGCCCACTTCGTCGGCAGCGGCCATCACGGCCTGCACCTGTTCCAGGTTGTTGACGTTGAAGGCGGGAATGCCGTAACCGTGCTCGGCCGCGTGGTCGAGCAGTTCGCGCATGGAAACGAGCGCCATGGGGATCTCCAGGTGGGGGCGAAGGGGTGAAACTCCCCGCATTTTACCGGGGGGTTACCACCCGGTTACCCGTGCGGTTTACCCGGCGGTGGCCTGGCGCACCGCCTTTTCCCACCGGGCCATGCGTTCCAGCGCCTGCTCGCGCGGCAGCGTGGGGTGGAAGGTGCGCTCGGCACGCCAGCGCTGGCGCAGGTCGTCCAGCCCGCGGAACACGCCGGTGTGCAGGCCCGCCAGATAGGCCGCGCCCAGGGCGGTGGTCTCGGTCACGGCGGGGCGCACCACGGGAATGCCCAGCAGGTCGGCCTGTATCTGCATCAGCAGGTCGTTCACGCAGGCGCCGCCGTCCACACGCAGCTCGCTCACCGGCACGCCGCCTGCTGCCACGGCATCGCGGTCCATGGCCTGCAGCAGCGCCGCGCTCTGGAAGGCAATGCTCTCCAGCGCCGCGCGGGCAATGTGCGCCACCGTGGAGCCGCGCGACAGGCCGACGATGGTGCCGCGCGCGTCGGGCGCCCAGTACGGCGCGCCCAGGCCGGTGAAGGCGGGCACGAACATCACGCCGCCCGCGTCGGGCACGCTTTCGGCCAGGGGTTGCACCTCGGCGCTGGAGGCGATGGCGCGCAGGCCGTCGCGCAGCCACTGCACCACCGCACCGCCTATGAACACGCTGCCTTCCAGCGCAAACTGCGGCTGCCCGCCGGGCTGTGCTGCTGCGGTGGTGATGAGCCCGTTGCCGCTGCGCTGGAAGCGCTCGCCCGTGTGCATCAGCATGAAGCAGCCGGTGCCGTAGGTGTTCTTGGCCATGCCGGGGTCGAAGCAGGCCTGACCGAACAGGGCGCTCTGCTGGTCGCCCGCCACGCCACCAATGGGAATGGCCTGCCCGAACAGTGTAGGCAGTGTCTCGCCAAAGGCCGCGCTGGAAGGCAGCACCTTCGGCAGCAGGGAGGGGGGAATGTCCAGCGCCTGCAGCAGCGCCTCGTCCCACGCGTTGCTACGGATGTTGAAAAGCATGGTGCGCGCCGCGTTGCTCACGTCCGTCACGTGGGCGCTGCCACCGGTGAGCTGCCAGATCAGCCAGCTGTCCACCGTGCCAAAGGCCAGCTCGCCGCGTTCGGCCAGTTCGCGTGCGCCGCGCACGTTCTGCAGTATCCAGTGCAGCTTGGTGGCCGAAAAGTACGCGTCTATGCGCAAGCCGGTGCTCTCCAGCACGGCTTCGCCCAGGCCGCGCGCGCGCAGGTCGACGCAGGTCGGCTCGGCGCGGCGGTCTTGCCACACGATGGCGTTGTACAGCGGCTCGCCGGTGCGGCGGTTCCACACCACCGTGGTCTCGCGCTGGTTGGTGATGCCGATGGCCGCCACGTCCTGCGCTTGCAGACCCGCTTTGGCCAGGGCTTCCCGTGCGGTGTCGAGCTGCGTGGTCCAGATCTCCAGCGGGTCGTGCTCCACCCAGCCGGGCTGGGGGTAGATCTGGCGGAACTCGCGCTGCGCCATGGAAACGATGCGCCCGCTCTCGTCAAAGACGATGCTGCGTGAACTGGAGGTGCCCTGGTCCAGGGCAAGCAGGTGTTTCATGGCGGGTCCTTGGGCACTTATGGCTGTGTGGCCACCACGCATTCCACGTCGGCCTTGCTCAGCAGTTCGGTGAAGGTCTGAGGCGGCGCCTCGTCGGTGAAGAGGATGTCCACGTCGCGCAGCGGCCCCAGTTCGACCATGGCCGGGCGGTTGAATTTGGTGTGGTCTGCCGCCAGCCACACCTCGCGCGACTGCTCAATGATGGTGCGCGCCACCTTCACCTCGCGGAAGTCGTAGTCGCGCAGCGTGCCGTCGGCTTCGATGCCGCTGATGCCGATGAGTCCGATGTCCACCTTGAACTGGCGGATGAAGTCCACCGTGGCCTCGCCGACGATGCCCTGGTCGCTGCCGCGCACCACGCCTCCGGCCACGATCACCTCGCAGTCGCGGTTGGCGCTCAGCAGCGCGGCAATGTGCAGGTTGTTGGTGATCACGCGCAGGCCCTGGTGGTGCCGCAGCTCGTGCGCCACCGCCTCGATGGTGGTGCCGATGTTCATGATCAGCGAGCAGCCGTTGGGGATGCGCCGGGCGATGGCCCGCGCCATGCGCGCCTTGCCCTCCGACGCCAGGGCCTGGCGCTGGCGGTAGGCGATGTTCTCGGTCGTGGAGCCCGGCAGGCGCACGCCGCCATGGAAGCGCGCCAGCAGCCCTGCATCAGACAAGTGGCGCACGTCCCGGCGCACGGTCTGCAGCGTCACGCCAAAGCGTTCGGCCAGTGATTCGATGGTCGTCGGGCCGTGGGCGCGCACGGCTTCGATCAGTTCGGTCTGGCGGGGGTTGAGTTCCATGATGCTGCGATTATTCAGCCAAAAACGAACACAAAAGAACCCGTTTTTGGTGATTTAAGGGTAAACACCGAGCAAAAAGAAACAATATCGAACCTTAGAATCCGTCAAACGAAAACACAGGAAAGTCAATGGACCGCATTTCGAACATTGGAGAGCTGCCATGCAACTGACCCTGCAAGGGGTGAGCAAGACCGTTGCCGGGCAGCCCTACCTGTACCCGCTGGACCTGGCGCTGCAACCCGCGCAGGTAACGGTGCTGCTGGGCGCCACCCAGGCGGGCAAGACCACCCTGATGCGCCTGATGGCCGGGCTGGACCGCCCGAGCGAAGGCAGCGTGCTGGTGGACGGCAGCGACGTGACCGGTGTGCCCGTGCGCGAACGCAACGTGGCCATGGTCTATCAGCAGTTCATCAACTACCCGTCGATGACGGTGTTCGACAACATCGCCTCGCCGCTCAAGCTGGCAGGCGTGCGCGACATCGACGAGCGTGTGCGCGCCCTGGCCGCCAAACTGCACATCGAGATGTTCCTGGACCGCCTGCCCTCGGCCCTGTCGGGCGGGCAGCAGCAGCGTGTGGCGCTGGCGCGCGCCCTGGCCAAGAACGCGCCCCTCATGCTGTTCGACGAGCCGCTGGTCAACCTTGACTACAAGCTGCGCGAGGAACTGCGCGAAGAACTCACCCACCTGTTTTCCACGGGGGATTCCACAGTCGTCTACGCCACCACCGAGCCGGGCGAGGCCCTGCTGCTGGGCGGCTACACCGCCGTGCTCGACCAGGGCGAACTGCTGCAGTACGGCCCCACGGCCGAGGTATTCCACCGCCCGGCGTCCATCCGTGTGGCGCGCGCGTTCAGCGACCCGCCCATCAACCTGCTGCAGGCCGATGCCGAGGAGGGCGGTCTGCGCCTGCGCAACGGCGCCTTCATGCCGCTGGCACTGCCACCCGGCGCGCCGCGCGATCTGGTCGTGGGTGTGCGCGCCAGCGCCCTGCGCGAAACCGCCCGCGATGGTGACATTGAACTGGCGGGCAGCGTGGAGCTGGCCGAGATCTCCGGCTCCGACACCTTCGTCCACGTTCACACCGTGCTGGGCGATCTGGTCGCGCAGCTCACGGGCGTGCACGATTTCCAGCTGGGCGAGCCCATCCACCTGTACCTGCACCCCTCCCGCGTGCACGTATTCGACGCGTCCGGCCCGCTGGTGCTGGCGCCGGTCCGTCTTTCGGAGAAACGCTGATGGCCGAAATCCAGCTCGACCTGGCCCACGCTTACCGCGCCAACCCGCGCAGCGATGCCGACTACGCCCTGCTGCCGCTGAAGATGACCTTCCGCGACGGCGGCGCATACGCCTTGCTCGGCCCTTCGGGCTGCGGCAAGACCACCATGCTCAACATCATCTCCGGGCTGCTCGTGCCGTCGCAGGGGCAGGTGCTGTTCGACGGGCGTGATGTCACCCGCGCCAGCCCGCAGGAACGCAACATTGCCCAGGTGTTCCAGTTCCCGGTCATCTACGACACCATGACCGTGGCCGAGAACCTGGCCTTTCCGCTGAAGAACCGCAAGGTGCCCGCCGCGCAGATCAAGGCACGCGTCGGCCAGATCGCCGAGATGCTGGAGATGAGCCACCAGCTCGACATGCGTGCCGCCGGGCTCAGCGCCGACCAGAAGCAGAAGATCTCGCTGGGCCGCGGCCTGGTGCGGCCCGACGTGTCGGCCGTGCTGTTCGACGAACCGCTCACGGTGATCGACCCGCACCTCAAGTGGCAGCTGCGCCGCAAGCTCAAGCAGATCCACCACGAACTCAAGCTCACGCTCATCTACGTGACGCACGACCAGGTCGAGGCGCTCACCTTCGCCGACGAGGTGGTGGTGATGACGCGCGGCCGCGCGGTGCAGGTGGGCTCCGCCGACGCCCTGTTCGAGCGCCCCGCGCACACCTTCGTGGGCCACTTCATCGGCTCGCCGGGCATGAACTTCCTGCCCGCGCATTGCGCTGGCGGTGACTTGACGGTGCTATCCCAGCGCGTGGAGCGCAACGACGGCAAAACATTGCCCGAGGGCGAGTTGCAACTGGGCATACGGCCCGAGTACCTGGGCTTGGCCGAAGGGCCCGGCCCCGGCTGTCTGCTGGCGCAGGTACGCCAGGTGCAGGACATCGGCACCTACCTGCTGCTGACCTGCGAGGTGGGTGAACACCTCGTCAAGGTGCGCCTGTCGCCCGAGGCTGCAGCCCCCGTGGTGGGCGCCAGCGTGCACCTGCGGGTGCTCGACCGGCACACCTGTTTCTACCGCAACGAGGAGCTGGTGGCATGAACCCCAACGACAAACCCGTGAACCAGAAGGCCTGGTGGCTGGTGCTGCCGGTCTTCATCTGCGTGGCCTTCTCGGCCGTGCTGCCACTCATGACCGTGGTCAACTACTCCGTGCAGGACATCATCTCGCCCGAACGGCGCGTGTTCGTCGGCACCGAATGGTTCGTGGCGGTGATGCGCGATAGCGAACTGCACGCAGCCCTCGGGCGCCAGCTCGCGTATTCGCTCTCGGTGCTGGCCATCGAGATTCCCCTGGGCATCGCGCTGGCACTGTCCATGCCCGCACAGGGCTGGAAATCGTCGGCGGTGCTGGTCGTCGTGGCGCTGTCCCTGCTCATTCCCTGGAACGTCGTGGGCACCATCTGGCAGATCTACGGCCGTGCCGACATCGGGCTGCTTGGCTACACCCTGCAGCAAATGGGTTTCGAGTACAGCTACACCGGCGACCCCACCCACGCCTGGCTCACCGTGCTGGTGATGGACGTGTGGCACTGGACGCCACTGGTGGCGTTGCTCGCCTTTGCCGGGCTGCGCTCCATCCCCGACGCCTACTACCAGGCTGCGCGCATTGACGGCGCCAGCAAGTTCGCGGTGTTCCGCTACATCCAGCTGCCCAAGATGCGCGGCGTGCTGATGATCGCCGTGCTGCTGCGTTTCATGGACAGCTTCATGATCTACACCGAGCCCTTCGTGCTCACCGGTGGCGGCCCGGGCAGCGCCACCACCTTCCTGTCGCAGTACCTCACGCAGAAGGCCGTGGGCCAGTTCGACCTGGGCCCCGCCGCCGCCTTCTCGCTCATCTACTTCCTCATCATCCTGCTGTTCTGCTTCGTCCTCTACAACTGGATGCAGAGCATGGGCAACACCCGCAAGGAGGGTCAACATGGTTGAGACGCCGCAGGGCCGCCCCAAGGCGAAAGCCCCCTCCCTCTTCCCTTCCCGTTTCCAGGCGCGATCACTCTTCCTGATCGCCTACCTCGTCTTCGCGCTGCTGCCCATCTACTGGATGGTCAACATGAGCTTCAAGACCAACAACGAGATCCTCTCCAGTTTCTCGTTCTGGCCGCAAAGCTTCACCTGGGACAACTACAAGACCATCTTCACCGATGCGTCCTGGTACTCGGGCTACATCAACAGCCTGATCTACGTGGCCATCAACACGGTGATCTCCATCACCGTGGCGTTGCCCGCGGCTTACGCCTTCAGCCGTTACCGCTTCCTGGGTGACAAGCACGTCTTCTTCTGGCTGCTCACCAACCGCATGACGCCGCCCGCCGTGTTCCTGCTGCCCTTCTTCCAGCTCTACACAACGCTGGGGTTGATGGACACGCACCTGGCCGTGGCCCTGGCGCACCTGGTGTTCAACGTGCCGCTGGCGGTGTGGATTCTGGAAGGCTTCATGAGCGGCATCCCGCGCGAGATCGACGAAACGGCGTACATCGACGGCTACAGCTTTCCGCGCTTCTTCCTCACCATCTTCCTGCCCCTCATCAAGGCGGGTGTGGGTGTGGCGGCCTTCTTCTGTTTCATGTTCAGCTGGGTCGAGCTGCTGCTGGCGCGAACGCTCACCAGCGTCAACGCCAAGCCCATCGTCGCCACCATGACTCGCACCGTCAGCGCCAGCGGTATGGACTGGGCCACCCTCGCTGCCGCTGGCGTGCTCACCATCGTGCCGGGCGCCATCGTCATCTGGTTCGTGCGCCACTACATCGCGAAGGGCTTCGCGATGGGGCGCGTGTAAACACCTACAGAAAGACAAATCATGTTCAGCTGGATGGTCTGGACCACACCCGTGGCCGTTTTCTTCATCTGCATCGCGCTGCTGCTCGCTGGCATGACGGTGTGGGAGATCAAGTCCCCCAACGTTGCGCGCAAGGGCTTCCTGCCCATGGTCACCACGCGTGGCGACCGGCTCTTCATCGGCCTGCTGGGTGCGGCCTACATCAACCTGGCCTTCGTTGGCCTGTCGGGCTGGCTCACCGAATGGTTCGCGCTCGAGGAAGACCCCAGCGTCTGGTACAGCTTCGTGCTTTCCATGGTGTGGCTGGTTTGGGTCATGCGCAAGGGATGAGTGTGCGGCTGCACATTGAGTTTTCACCAAGGTCCGGCCTGGAGTTCCCCGGGGCCGAGCCGTTTGATCAACCTGGGGAATTGACAACCGAGACTGAGGAGACGAGATGAAGTTGCGTTATTCCGTGCTGGCCGTGACGGCCGCCCTGGCCCTGGGCTCCCACGTGGTGTGGGCCGACGAGGCTGCCGCCAAGAAATGGATCGACGGCGAGTTTCAGCCCTCCACGCTGACCAAGGACCAGCAGATGGCCGAGATGAAGTGGTTCATCGACGCGGCCAAGAAGCTGCAGGCCAAGGGCGTGAAGGAAATCTCCGTGGTGTCCGAGACCATCACCACCCACGAGTACGAGTCCAAGACCCTGGCCAAGGCCTTCGAGGAGATCACCGGCATCAAGGTCAAGCACGACCTCATCCAGGAAGGTGACGTGGTCGAGAAGCTGCAGACCTCCATGCAGTCCGGCAAGTCCATTTACGACGGCTGGATCAGCGACTCCGACCTGATCGGCACGCACTGGCGCTACGGCAAGGTCATGAGCCTGACCGACTACATGAACGGCGCGGGCAAGGAATGGACCAACCCCGGTCTGGACTTGAAGGACTTCATCGGCACCAGCTTCACCACCGCACCCGACGGCAAGCTGTACCAGCTGCCCGACCAGCAGTTCGCCAACCTGTACTGGTTCCGCGCCGACCTGTTCGAGCGCAAGGACCTGAAGGACAAGTTCAAGGCCAAGTACGGCTACGACCTGGGCGTGCCGCTGAACTGGAGCGCCTACGAGGACATCGCCGAGTTCTTCACCAACGACGTGAAAACCATCGACGGCAAGCCCATCTACGGCCACATGGACTACGGCAAGAAGGACCCGTCGCTGGGCTGGCGCTTCACCGACGCCTGGCTGTCCATGGCGGGCACGGCGGACAAGGGCATCCCCAACGGCAAGCCGGTGGACGAGTGGGGCATCCGCTCCACGCCCGACGGTTGCAACCCCGTGGGTGCCTCGGTCTCGCGCGGCGGTGCCACCAACTCGCCCGCGGCCGTCTACGCGCTCACCAAGTACGTGGACTGGATGAAGAAGTACGCGCCCAAGGAAGCCACTGGCATGACCTTCGGCGAAGCCGGCCCCGTGCCCGCGCAAGGCCAGATCGCACAGCAGATCTTCTGGTACACCGCCTTCACCGCCGACATGACCAAGCCGGGCCTGCCGGTGGTCAATGCCGACGGCACACCGAAGTGGCGCATGGCTCCCGGCCCCAACGGCCCGTACTGGAAGCAGGGCATGCAGAACGGCTACCAGGACGTGGGTTCCTGGACCTTCTTCAAGGACCATGACGCCAACCGCACCGCTGCTGCCTGGCTGTACGCGCAGTTCGTCACGGCCAAGACCACCAGCCTGAAGAAGACCATCGTGGGCCTGACCCCGATCCGCGAGTCCGACATCCAGAGCAAGGCCATGACCGACCTGGCGCCCAAGCTGGGCGGCCTGGTGGAGTTCTACCGCAGCCCCGCCCGCGTGGCCTGGACGCCCACCGGCACGAACGTGCCCGACTACCCCAAGCTGGCCCAGCTGTGGTGGCAGAACGTGGCACAGGCCGTGACCGGCGAGAAGAGCCCGCAGCAGGCCATGGACAACCTGGCCGACCAGATGGACCAGGTCATGGCCCGCCTGGAACGCGCTGGCATGGACCGCTGCGCGCCCAAGCTCAACAAGAAGGAAGACCCCAAGAAGTGGCTGAGCGACAAGGGTGCACCGTGGGCCAAGCTGGCCAACGAGAAACCCAAGGGTGAAACCATCGAGTACGAGAAGCTGCTCGCCGCCTGGCGTGCTGGCCGCGTGCGCTGATCGGACGCCTTTCACAGCCCAGTGAACCTGCCGTGGCCTTGCGGCCACGGCTACAAGAACATGACACGCGCAGAACAGTGGGCCAGGCTGGCCCGGACAGCCGTTTACGACCTTGCCGTCATCGGTGGCGGTGCCACCGGGCTCGGCGTGGCACTTGATGCTGCGCTGCGCGGATTCTCCGTTGTCCTGCTGGAGTCGCACGACTTCGGCGGCGGCACGTCCTCACGCTCGACCAAGCTGCTGCATGGCGGTGTGCGTTACCTCGCCCAGGGCAACGTGGCCCTGGTGCGCGAAGCGCTTGCGGAGCGCGCCACGGTGCTGCGCATTGCCCCGCATCTGGCGCAGCCACTGCCCTTCGTCATGCCTTCCTACCGCTGGTGGCAGACGCCGTTCTACGGCATCGGCCTCAAGCTCTACGACTTGCTCGCTGGCCGCGCGGGCCTGGGCGCCACACAATGGCTTTCCGCTGGTGAAACTGTGGCCGCGCTGCCCGGTGTGCGCCGCGAAGGTCTGCAAGGCGGCGTGATGTACTGGGACGGCCAGTTCGACGATGCCCGCCTGGCGCTGGCGCTCGCCCGCACCGTGGAACGGGCGGGTGGACTGCCCCTCAACCATGCGGAGGTGCGTGACCTGCGCTCCCTTGATGGCAAGGCAGAAGGCGGCGCACGGTTCGAGTTGCAGGTGAGTGACCGTCTTCAGGGAGGGCATGCAACGGTCTCGGCGCGCGCCGTGGTCAATGCCACCGGTGTCTGGGTGGACCAGGTGCGCCAGCAGGCCATGGGGCATGGCGGCCAGGTGCCGCCTGAGCGGCTGGTCTCGCCCAGCCAGGGCGTGCACGTGGTGGTCGACCGCTCCTTCATGCCTGGTGGGCACGCGCTGCTGGTGCCCAAGACCGAGGATGGGCGCGTGCTGTTCGCGGTGCCCTGGCTGGGCTCCATCATCCTCGGCACCACCGACACACCGCGCCAGGACCTGCCGCGTGAACCCCAGCCCTTCGAGGCCGAGCTTGACTTCATCCTTGGCGAGGCCGGCAAGGTGCTGAGCCGCCCCGTACGGCGGGAGGACATCCGCAGCGTCTGGGTGGGCCTGCGCCCGCTGGTGGCGGCACCATCAGGTACACAAGGGGCCACCAAGAAACTGTCGCGTGAGCACACCATCGTGGCCGACGCCAACGGGCTGGTCACCGTCACGGGGGGCAAGTGGACCACCTACCGCGCCATGGCCGAGGACGTGCTTGACGCCTGCTTCGAAGCGGGCGTGCTGCCCGCGCGCGCTGGGGGTGCGAGCCGAAACCACCTGCTGGTCGGTGCGGACGGACCAAGCCAGCATGCCGCGCTGCACCAGGCACCGGGCGAACATCTGTACGGCAGCGAACGGGCGAAGCTGCACGCCTGCCCGGGGGCTGGCCACGTACTTGGCATGGGCTTGACGGAAGCCATGGTGCGCTTCGCCGCGCGCAGCGAATACGCCGTCACCGTGGAAGACGTACTGGCGCGGCGCTCCCGAGCCCTGTTCCTGGATGCGCGCCAAGCCATCGCGCTGGCCCCCCAGGTGGCCGCTCTGCTGCGCGAGGAAACCGGCCTGGATCCGCAACTCGACGCCTTCCAGGCACTGGCTCTGCGTTACCTGCCGGCCACCGGGTGAGGCCTGGGGGCTGCCCCGGCGCAGGGGCAGCGTTCAGCCGCCAGCGCGGCAGATCTTCAACATGTTGGTGCCGCCCGGCGTGCCCATCGGCTCGCCGCAGGTGATGGCGTAGACGTCACCTGGCTGCATGATGCCGCGTTCCTTCAGGTGGTTCTCGGCCTGCAGCAGCGCGGTATCGCGGTCTGCGCTGGTGTCCATCAGCAGTGGGCGCACGTTGCGGTACAGCGTCATGCGGCGCTGCGAGCTCAGCTTCGACGTCACCGCGTAGATCGGGATGTCCACCTTGTGGCGGCTCATCCACAGCGCGGTCGAACCCGAATCGGTCAGCGCCACGATGGCCTTCGCCCCCAGGTGCGAAGCGGTGAACAGCGCACCCATGGCGATGGACTGGTCAATGCGGCCAAAGGTCTTGCCCATGAAGTCCGACTCCAGCTCGAAGCTGTCGGCCTTCTCGGCTTCCTCGCAGATCTTGGCCATCTCCTGCACCGTCTGCAGCGGGTACTTGCCTGCGGCGGTCTCAGCGCTCAGCATCACGGCATCGGTGCCGTCCAGCACGGCGTTGGCCACGTCACTCACCTCGGCGCGCGTCGGCACCGGGTTCACGATCATGCTCTCCATCATCTGCGTGGCGGTGATCACCACCTTGTCCATCTCGCGGGCCAGTTTGATCATGCGCTTCTGCAGCGCGGGCACCACCGCGTTGCCCACCTCCACCGCCAGGTCACCGCGCGCCACCATGATGCCGTCGCTGGCACGCAGGATGTTTTCCAGCTCGGGGATGGCCTCGGTGCGCTCGATCTTGGCGATCAGCCCAGGCTTGTGCCCCGCCGGTGCCGCGACGTTGCAGAGCTGGCGGGCCAGCTCCATGTCGGTGGCGTTCTTCGGAAAGCTCACCGCCACGTAGTCGGCCTGCAGGCCCATGGCGGTCTTGATGTCGTCCATGTCCTTGGCGGTGAGCGCGGGCGCGGTCAGGCCGCCGCCCTGCTTGTTGATGCCTTTGTTGTTGGACAGCTCGCCGCCAATCACCACCTCGGTATGCACGGCCGGCCCGTCCACGCGCAGCACCTTCAGCACGATCAGGCCGTCGTTGAGCAGCAGCGTGTCGCCAGGCTTCACGTCGCGCGGCAGTTCCTTGTAGTCCAGGCCCACGCCCAGCAGATCACCTGGTTCCGTGCGCGCCGCGTCAAGCACGAAAGCCGCCCCTGCCTCCAGCATCACCTTGCCCTCGGCGAACTTGCCGACGCGGATCTTGGGGCCCTGCAGGTCTGCCATGATGGCTACCTCGCGCCCGGCACGCTGCGCGGCTTCGCGCACCAGTTGAGCGCGGTCGATGTGGTCTTGCGCCTTGCCGTGCGAGAAGTTCAGCCGCACCACGTTCACGCCCGCGCGGATCATGGCTTCGAGCATGGCGGGTTCGCTGGAAGCGGGGCCCAGGGTGGCGACGATCTTGGTGGCGCGCAATGGCATGGTGCTTGTCTCCTGAACATGTTGAGGGCGGTTTTTGCGGACCGGCGCCGCTGCCCATGTAACTCGGTTTCGATTATCGTGGATCGTGGTTACCTAGGGGTTACCAGTTACGTAGGACGTTGTCAGGCGTTCCTGTAAGGAAGCCGGATGGCTGTTGTAAACAGGCCAAAGAACCGGGAAATTTTTCAGACAGGGGGGCTGTACACGTCAAAACAATTTGTTAACATTGGTAACAACTTGTTGGCACACCCGCGCGAAAGGCGGGGTCGCAAAGCCTCCGGTCTAACGTCTGCCCTCCTGGCAGATCACGATAGCGGGGTTGCCGGCAAGGACGTGCCCAGCGCCCTGGGAGGGCGTCCTTGCTGTCAAGGGTCAGTGTGCACTTTGGGTGCACATTGGACTCGCTTTGCCTCCTCGTCTTTCTGCTGGGGTGTGCCGGTTCCCGGTCACCAGTGTCCCTGCGGGTGTCACGCAGAAAGAGGTTAGAGCATGTCTTCTCAGATGTTGGTCCAGATCCAGGCCAGCCTGGCTCAGATGCAGGCGTCGATCGAGCCTGTGGTTGCGCCGTCTGCCGCTGATCCAGGCCCCGCCATGTCTTTTGCCGAGCACATGGGGGCCATGGTGCGTTCCGTGGACGACCAGGGCAAGCAGGCCAGTGACCGCATGGCGGCGGTCGAGCGCGGTGAAAGCGACGACCTGGTGGGCGCCATGCTCAGCAGCCAGCAGGCCAGCCTCTCCTTTTCCATGCTGATGCAGGTGCGCAACAAGGTGGTTGGCGCGGTCGACGAGCTCATCAAGCTGCAGCTCTGAGTCCCGGGAAAGCCTCACCGTGATGAACACGCTCAAACCCCTCATGCTCCAGTGGCAGCCCAAGTCCGGCTGGGGCCGCTGGTTCCGGCCGCAGGCGCTCAAGCCCCTGTTGCCGGTGGTCGTGCTGGCCATTGGCCTGACCGCGCTGACCATGATGTTCCTGTGGAACAGCCAGTCGGCCTACAAGCCGGTTTTCGGTGCCCGGGAAAACGTACCCACCGCAGAGATGCTGGCCGTGCTGGATGGCGAAGGCATTGCCTACCGGCTCCACCCCGACAGTGGGCAGGTGCTGGTGCGTGACGACCAGCTCGGCCGGGTGCGCATGCTGCTGGCCGCCAAGGGCGTGGTGGCCAAGCTGCCCCAGGGGCTGGAACTGGTCGACCGCAACGACCCGCTGGGCGTCAGCCAGTTCGTCCAGGATGTCCGCTTCCGCCGGGGCCTGGAGGGCGAGCTCGCCCAGAGCATCATGGCGCTGGAGCCTGTCAGCCAGGCACGCGTGCACCTGTCGATCGCCCGCTCCTCATCGTTCGTTGCCAGTTCCACAGACAAGAGCTCGGCTTCCGTTGCCCTGACCCTGCACCCTGGCCGCACCCTGGGCGCGGAACAGATCGCCGCGATCATCAACCTGGTGGCCGGCAGTGTGGCCAACCTCGACGCCAAACGTGTCAGCGTGGTGGACCAGTCGGGCAACCTGCTGTCTGCCCGTGTCGACCTGACCGAGGGGTTCGAGGTGGGCAGCCTTGGCAACGAAGCCGCTCATCGCATGCAGGAGGAAGTCCGGCGCAACGCGCAGGCGCTGCTGGCTCCCCTGCTGGGCGATGGGAATTTCCAGGTCAGCGTCACCGTCGAGGTGGACAACGACCGCGTGCAGGAAACCCATGAACGCTACGGCGACGCGCCCAAGATCACCAACGAGGCGATGCGCGAAGAGCTTGACCGCGACCGGCTGGCGCTGGGTGTGCCGGGCTCCCTGAGCAACCGTCCGGTGGCCGCGCCCGACAAGACGCCCGGCGCCGAGGAGGGCAACACCGCCCAGCGCAGCGCCACCACCCGCCAGTATGCCTACGACCGCAGTGTGACCACCATCCAGCGTGGCCGCGGCCAGCTGCGCAAGCAGAACGTCGCGGTGGCCTTGAACCATGCCGTGGCACCCGCAGGCCAGGGCTGGACTGCCGAAGACCTGACCCGCATGGAAAACCTGCTGCGTGGTGGCCTGGGCATAGACGAGGAACGGGGCGACAAGCTGGTGGTCTCGGCCATGCCCTTCCCCTCCAGGACCGAGCCGGTGCCCTGGTGGCGCGAGCGTGAGAACGTGAACGACATGGCCACCTGGGGCGCGTACGCGCTGGCGGCGCTGCTGGCCTACCTGCTGGTGGCCCGTCCGGCCCTGCGCATCCTGCAGCAGGCCGTGGCCAAGCCCAATCAGGCTGAACTGGCGGCGCTGCAGGAACTGCCTGTCGCGCAGGAGCCCGACATGCTCGCGCAAAAGGCCTTGCCGGAACCGGCCATGGCCCCCGGTGGCCTGCAGGCCGACGAGCGTGGCATGCCCGTGGTGCCGCTGCTGGAGGACTACGACTTGCCGCCACCCGGCTCGCCCGTGGATGTGCTGGTGAACCATCTGCGTGTGCTGGCGGGCAAGGAGCCGGAGCGCGTGGCCGAGGTTGTCAAACAGTGGGTGCAGAAAAATGGCGCAGAACACTGATCTCAATCCCGCCGCAGACGGCGATGAACCCAACCAGCTGGAGCTGGCCGCCATCGTGCTGCTGAGCATGGGCGAGAAGGCCGCGGCCGATGTGCTGCGCTGCCTCTCGCGCGAGGAGCTGCTGGCCGTGACCCAGGTGATGTCGCGCCTGAGCGGGATCAAGGTCGGCGAGGTCCGTACCGCCTTGCAACGTTTCTTCGACGACTACCGCCAGCAAAGCGGTGTGCACGGCGCGTCCCGGGCGTACCTGAAGAATGCGCTCGATCTCGCCCTGGGGTCGAACATCGCCAACAGCGTACTCAACAGCATCTACGGCGACGCCATCCGTCCGAAGATGGCCCGCTTGCAGTGGGCTTCGCCCAAATGGGTGGCCGACCGCATCAGCCGGGAGCACGTTCACATGCAGGCGGTGTTCCTGGCGTTTCTGCCGCCGACCCTGGCCAGCGCCGTGACCGATGCCCTGCCCGCGGAAGGGCGGGACCAGGTGCTCATGCAGGTAGCCCGCCTGGACAACGTGGACCACGAGCTGCTGATCGAACTCGAAGAGCTGGTCGAGAACTGCCTGGAGAGTCTGGACACCCAGAGTGCGGCGGTAGAGGGCATCAAGCAGGCAGCCGAGATCCTCAACCGCCTGCCGGGGAACCGCCAGGAAATGGTGGCTCAGATGCGCTCGCGCGATCCGGAGATCGTCTCCCAGATCGAGCGGAGCATGTACGACTTCTACATCCTGTCGCGCCAGAACGAGGCCGTCATCACCCGCATCATCGAAGAGGTGCCGCTGGAGCTGTGGGCCGTGGCGCTCAAGGGGGCCGAGCCGGAACTGCGCCGCGCGATCCTGCAGGCCATGCCGCGCCGTCAGGCGCAGAGTTTCGAGGACACGATGCGCCGCACAGGGCCGGTGCCAATGAGCCGGGTCGAACAGGCCCGCGAAGCCATCATGAACGAAGTCAAGAACCTCGCAGACGCGGGCGAGATCGAGATTCAGCTCTTTGCAGAGGCGGTGGTCGAATGAAGTACTTCCGCCCCCACCGTTTTCCCAACCTGTCCCGCGCCCAGGCCACGCAGTCCGCGCAGTTCGATGGTGCCGCCGTGCAGGATGCCGGTACCGGCTGGCAGGAAGGCTATGAACAGGGACAGGCCCGCGGTTTCGATGAAGGCTACGCGAGCGGGCTGGAACAGGGCCGGCAGGACGGTCTGGCCGAGGGGCGCCGCAAAGGCCTGGAGCTGGGCCGAGAAGACGGGCGTGCCGAGGCCGTGGCCGAATTCGCCAATCTGGCCGTTCCCCTTGACAAGGCCTTGACCAGCCTGCGCAAGCTGCACGACGACTACCAGTCCGCCATGCGACGCGAACTGGTGGACCTGGTGGCCAAGGTGTCGCGGCAGGTGATCCGTTGCGAACTCGCCCTGCAGCCCAAGCAGCTGGTGACGCTGGTCGAGGAGACCCTGTCGGGGATGCCTCCTGCGAACGGCAAGGTCGAGGTGCTTTTCAATCCGCTCGACCTGGAGCGGGTTCTTGACCTCGATCCGCAGCGTGCGCAGATGTGGAACCTGGTGGCCGATCCGCGCCTGGAGGCCGGTGAGTGCCGGGTCAAGAGCGGCGGGCAGGAGGCCGACGCCGGTTGCCGCCAGCGCTTGCAGGCCTGCATCGACCAGATCGAAGCCCAGGTCCTGGGCGACGAGCCTGCCGACGAAACCGCCAGCGCGGCCGTGGTGCAAAACGAAGGGGCCGAGCAGTGATCACTGACCTCATCCGCAAGCTTGAACTCGACGAGGTGCCCGTGGCCACGCCCACCGGGCGCCTGGTCGGCGCATCAGGCTTGCTGCTGCAGGTCAGGGGCTGTCCATTGCATACGGGGCAGCGCTGCAACATCGAGACCGCCCACGGTCAGTGGGTCGAGGCCCAAGTGGTGGGCTTTCGTGAAGACGTTTCCTTTGTCATGCCGTTCAAGCAGACCGAAGGCCTGTCCGCCGGTGCGCGTGTGCTGCCCGTGCCCCGCGGCAGCGGGCTCATGGTCGGCCCTTCGTGGCTGGGGCGCATTGTCAACGGGCTCGGCGAGCCGGTGGATGGCAAAGGCCGCCTGGGTGGCGAGCAGCTTCTGGAGGTGGAGCCACCCAAAGTCAATCCCCTGCGCAAGCAGCCCGTGCACGAGCCGCTGGACGTGGGGGTTCGCGTGATCAATGGCTTGCTCACGCTGGGCCGGGGGCAGCGCGTCGGTCTCATGGCTGGCAGCGGTGTGGGCAAGAGTGTGTTGCTGGGGCTGATCACCCGGCAGACCGTGGCCGACGTGGTGATCGTCGGCCTGATCGGCGAGCGCGGCCGCGAGGTGCGGGAGTTCATCGACCTGTCCCTGGGCGAGGCCGGCCTGCGCCGTTCCATCGTGGTGGTGGCCCCTGCGGACGAGTCCCCCCTGATGCGTTTGCGCGCCACCGAGCTGTGCCACACCCTGGCGGCGCATTTTCGCGACCAGGGGCAGCACGTGCTGCTGCTGGTGGATTCGCTCACCCGTTTTGCCATGGCGCAGCGCGAGGTGGCCCTGGCCCTGGGCGAGCCGCCAGCCACGCGCGGCTACCCGCCATCGGTATTCAGCCTGCTGCCGCAGCTGGTGGAAAGCGCTGGCAACGGCGAGCACAGCCAGGGCAGCATGAGTGCCATCTACACGGTGCTGGCCGAGGGTGATGACCAGCAGGACCCGGTGGTGGACACAGCCCGGGCCATCCTTGACGGCCACATCGTCATGTCGCGTGCGCTGGCAGAGCGCGGGCACTATCCCGCCATCGACGTCGGGGCCTCCATCAGCCGCTGCATGTCGCTTGTGACGGATGCCTCGCACCAGCAGGCAGCTCGTGCTGTCAAGGCTTTGTTGGCCCGCTACAACCAGGTTCGCGAACTGCTGCCGCTGGGGGCATACGTGCCCGGCGCCGATCCGCAGACAGACCGTGCGGTGGAACTGTACCCGCGCATCGAGGGCTACCTGCACCAGGGTGTTCACGAGGCGGCACCCCTGGCCGAATGTCTGAACCGCCTTGAGGGGCTGTGCGCATGAAGACGCCTCAACAACTCCATGCTTTGGGGCACGTGGTGTCGCAGCGCGCCCGCGAGCAGGAACGCCTGGGCGTGGAGCTGGCTCGCCAGCAGGCCGTGCGGGAGCGTTACCGCACCAATCTGGAACGCCTGGAGCGCCTGTGCGAGCAAAGCGGTCCCAGCGGCGCGCAGCCCATGGCCCTGTCGATGAACTGTGCCAACTACAAGCAGGCCGTGATCGGTCTGGCGCAGAACCACAGGGAGCAGCTGGGCCAGCACGAGGCGGAGATGGCCGCGACGCAGCGCGCGCTGGTGGCCGCCACGCAGCGCCACGAGGCGCTCGACCAGTTGCTGCGCCGCCGTCACCAGAGCTGGGCGGCTGACCAGGCCGTGCGTGCCCAGAAGCAGCAGGACGAACAGGCCTCGCAGGTGTGGCTGAGGGGGCAGCGATGACGGCTCGTGCACTTTGCTCCTTAATTTGTGCCCGGTTTGGGTCGCCTTATGCCGTACAGCCGGGGGTGGGTCCCCGGTTTACCGGAGGAAAACACCATGGCTGACATCAATCCGACGTCGTGGGCCACGCAGCTGGCCACGGCTTACACCCAGGGCACCCAAAGCCTGATCACCCAGCAGACCAAGACGGCCGACGCGACAGCCAGCGCCCTGACGAAGTTGCGCACGGCGCTGTCCAACTTCAATGCCGCGCTGGGCAGCTTGTCTGGCAAGAAGAGCCTGCTGCAGAACACGGCCACATTGAGCAACACGGCCGTGGGCACGGCCAAGGCTTCGGCCTCCGCGCAGGCGGGCAGCTATTCCTTCTTCGTGGAGCAGCTGGCCAGCGCGCACCAGGTCGCCTTCGAAGACCTGCCAGCGGTTCCCGTCGTCAGTGGCGGCCCGCTGGTGGTGCAGCAGGCCGATGGATCGAGCTTCACGGTAGATCTGGTGTCGGCCGACCAGGATGGCAACGGCACCCTGTCACAGGCCGAGATCGCCCGGGCGATCAACCTGGCCTCGGGCAACGGAGGCAAAGTCACCGCCAGCATCGTCACGCTCAACGGCCAGGCGCAGCTCATGCTCACGGCAGGCAGTACCGGCGCCGCCGGGCAGATCAGCCTTGACGTCAGCGGGCTGCCTGACAGCGATCTCAAGACCGCCCTGTCCACCTCTCGCCAGATGGTTGCCGCGCAGGATGCCGTCATCTGGCTGGGGGAGCAAGGCACTGGCATGCGCCAGCAGCAGGCCAGCAACACCTTCACCGGCATCGCCGGCGTGGAACTGACGTTCCAGCAAGCCATGACGGCGGGGCAGAGTCCCGTGACGCTGACCGTCGCCTCGGACAGCTCGGGCACGGCCGACAACGTCAACAACTTCGTCACGGCGTTCAACACCTTGAAATCCGTGCTGGACGATCTCACCAAAACCGGCGAGTCAGCCAACCAGCGCGGCATTTTCTCTACCGACGCAGGCGTGCGCTCGCTCAAGTCCAGGCTGAACGACATCCTGCGCCAGAGCTTTGGCGGCACCAGCCTCATGAATCTGGGGGTGTCTGCCGACCGGCAGGGCAAGCTCAGCCTGGATGCCAGCAAGCTCGCGCAGCGCCTGAGTGCGAATCCCGATGTGCTTGACCAGGTGTTCGGCTCGGCCAGCATCACCAACAGCACCGGGGTATTGGGTGCCATGGACCGCGCAGTCGACACCTGGCTCAACTCGACCAATGGCCAGATACAGCGCCGCCAGGACGCCGTCCAGACCCTGCAGAAGACCCTGGCCCAGCGGCAGACCCGCCTGGACGACCAGTTCAACGCCGCGTACGAGCGCTATCTGGCGCAGTTCAGCCGCCTGCAGTCGCTTACCAGTCAGATGGAAGAGACCTCTGGCCTGTTCGGGCAACTTTCCCGCTGAAGCCACGCCAACGCAGACAACCTTTCCAACCATCAAGCCACGCCGTGAACTACGACGCCTACAACAGCTACGTGAACGTCAACCTGGGTGCCCAGACCGCTCAGGCGTCTCCTGTCCAGCTCGTGCTGATCCTGATGAGTGGTCTTCAGGACGAGCTGGCGCGGGCCAAGGCGCACATCGAGGCGCGCCGCCACGAGCTCAAGGCGCTCAGCATCGACCGTTGCGTGAACATCCTCAACGGTCTGGCAAGCGCCCTGGAGACAGATGGAGGCGGCGAGCTGGTGGAGAACCTGGGAGAGTTGTACGACTACTGCGCGCGGCGTCTGCACGCTGCGGGTGTCCAGCTGGATACCGCACCCGTCGATGAAGTGGCCAGCCTGCTCGGCACCCTGCGAGAAGGCTGGGAAGGTCTGCAACGCAACCATGGATGACACCCGGACCATGGAGAAGCTGACCTTGCGTTTGCGCGCCTGCACGCAGAGCCGCGACTGGCAGGCGTTGCAGTCGCTTGACGCGGAAGTGCACGGCCTGTTGGCCCGGCTCGTCGCATCACGCGGGCCGGGCACGCACGACCGAGCGGTCGTTTCGTCCCTGCGTCAGGCGCACGCGCAGGCACTTGAGGTGTGCCGCCAGGCATGCACGCAAGCGCAGACACGCATGCAGGAGCTGTGCCTCCACCGAGAAGGCCGACAGGCCTATGCCATCGCCGAACAATTCGAGGACCAGTCATGACCGTGGCCATACAGACACCCTTGCGCAACCTGGGAATGCCTTCAGCAGAAGGCACGCCCGGTGCCGCTCTTCAGCCGGACGGGTTTGGTCTGGACCTGCCCCTGTTCGTCGACGTCCTGTCGCAATTGCTGCCGCAAGACCTGTTGCCTGCCGTGGCGGACACCGAAACGGCTGAGACGTCCGACGCACAGGGCACCCAGGCGGATGGGGCTGGCGCTGCGTCGGCCATCAACCAGGGCGCGCAAGACCTTGATGCGGGGTTGGCGTTGCGCCTGTCCCTGGCCGCGCAGCCGTTGGCGGCGGGCCTGCATTCGTCGGAATCCGGGCTGGCGGCAACTTCGGGGGCGCCCGTCAGCGGTGTGTCGCGCGGCGCCGCGATGCCGGACGTCTGGGCGTTGAGGATGATGACCGCCGCAGGCGATGAAGAGAAGCTCCCCGCTGGCGCCAAGCTTCAGGGTGTGGGTATCGACGCAGATGCCGCGAACGCCCTCACCGCCAAGCTGGCAGACTCCGGGCGTGCCGCTGCTGCGGGCGCTGTCCAGTCCGTCGGTGAAGGTCAGGCGAAGGCGTCGGGGCAAGTGCAGGCCAGCAGCCCGCTGGCGGTCGATGGAGCACCGAAGGTCGCCGACATGGCCACGGTGGTGCCTGCAACGGGCCATGCGCAGGATGCGCAGGCACCCCTGGCCTTGCACCCCCGTCAACCCAGCCTGTGGCAGCGTCCGCTGGCGCAAGCCCTGGGCGAGCGTCTCCAGATCCAGGGCGCCCAGGGGCAGGAGCGTGCCGTGATCCGGCTGGACCCGCCCATGCTGGGCCGTGTCGAGATCATCCTGCGGCAAGAGGGCGGCAGCTGGCAGGTCCAGCTCAGCGCCACGCATGCCGATGTCACACGGCAGTTGCAGTCCATCAGCGAAGGCCTGCGCCAGGAACTTTCGGTGCGCCAGCAGGCCAGCGTGACCGTGCAGGTCGCGTCCGATCACCTCGGCTCGCCCGACGGGCGACAGCAGCGCCAGCGGCAAGAGAGCCGCGACGAACCGCCTGCACGCGCCAGCGGCGGTGACGAAAAAGACACGGCCCAAACCTTCGATCTGGCCTGAACCCGGTAGCCACACATGAAAAAGAAGCTCAAACTGATTGCATTGGTCCTGGCCGTTTTCATCGTCACTGCCATTGGCGTGGGGGCCGGTGTGCTGTGGTGGGTCAAATCCACGCAGAGCGACGATGCTGTGGCGGCGCAAGAGCGTGCGCCTGCCGAGGACAAGCGCGAGTACAAGTACCTCAGCCTGGACAAGGTCATCGTCATGCTGCGCGCACACGAAGGGTCGCCGCTGTCGAACTACATCGCCGTCGATCTGGTGTTCAAGACCCCCAAGGAAGGCGAAGGCGCCGTCAAGAACCAGTTGCCGCTGCTGCGCAGCATCGTGGTCAAGGCCCTGTCCTCCTACACCCTGGAGCAGGCGGGTCTGCTGACCATCGACGAACTGACCGCCGCCATCAACCAGGCGCTGGACTCCGCCTACAAGGCTGAAGGGCGCGAAAAGCCTTTCACCATGGCCATGATCGGCAAGCTGATCATCGAGTGAGCATGGCCATGCACAACGGTTACACCGAAATCGCGAGCGTGCAGGCGGCAGACCGCTTTGCCGCCGCGGAGGAGCAGCGCCATCTGGTGGCCCATGCACCGATGGTGAAGCGCGTTGTGCGTCAGCTCTCCTCACAGGCCGCGGGCGCCATGGACCGCGACGACATGATGCAGATCGGTCTCATGGGGTTGCTGGAGGCGCTGCGCCGCTACGGCGAGCCCGACGAGCGCTTCGAGGCCTACGCCGTCCTGCGTGTGCGCGGGGCCATTCTCGACGAGCTGCGCCGCCAGGATTGGCGCCCGCGCACGGTGCGGCAGGAGAGCCACCGCGTGCGGGATGGTGTTCGTGAACTGCGCCGCCGCCTCGGGCGCGAACCCAGCGAAGGCGAGATCGTCGCGGCGCTGGGCATGACCGTTGACGACTACATCGCCTACCAGCAAGACACCAACTCCGAGGAGATGGCGAGCTTCGACGAACTCTTGCAAGAGGTGCATGCCCCCTCGGGCGCACAGCATTCGCCTGAGGCCGAGTGGATCGCGCGGCGCAGCATCGAGCAGGCGCTGACGGCACTCAACGAGCGGGAGCAGCGCGTCGTCCAGCTCTATTACGAATTCGAACTCAGTCTCAAGGAAATCGCCGCGGTGCTGCAGCTGACCGAGGCGCGCGTGTGCCAGATCAACAAGTCTGCACTGCAAAAGATGAAGACCCTGCTTCAAACCCACTGACTCAAGAACACGGACTGTATCCATGCAACTGTTTTTTGGCTTCTTCATCGTCATCGCCAGCGTGTTCGGGGGCTTTCTTATCCATGGCGGTCAACTGGGTGTGATCTGGCAGCCGGTCGAACTGATCATCATCGGCGGCGCGGGGCTGGGTGCGATCGTGGTTGGCAACCCGCGCCACGTGCTGACCGAAATGCGGCTGCAACTGGGAAAGATGCTGTCGGCCCGCAAGCGCGACGCCTACGAATTCCAGCGCCAGCTGCTGCTGTTGATGTACGAGCTGTTGCAGACGGCGGCTGGCGGCCTCAAGGCGCTGGACGCTCACGTGGAGGAACCCCACAAGAGTCAGCTGTTCCAGAACTACCCCATGGTGCTGGCCGAGCCCAAGCTGCTGCACTTCATCGTCGACAACTTCCGCCTCATGGCCATGGGCAAGATCAACGAGCACGAGCTGGAGGGCGTGCTCGACCAGGAACTCGAGGCGATTGACGAGGAACTCAACCAGCCTGCCAAGTCACTGCACAAGATCGGCGAGGCCATGCCGGGCTTCGGCATCCTGGCTGCGGTGCTGGGCATCGTCATGGCCATGAACTCCGTGGGTGATGGCGCTGGTGCCGCCGAGATCGCGGCCAAGGTGGCGGCAGCCATGGTGGGCACCTTCATCGGCATCTTCCTGTGCTACGCCGTGCTGGACCCGATCAGCAACATCATGAAGCAGATCGTCAAGAGCGAGATGTCCAACATGGAATGCGTGAAGGTGGTGCTGGTCACGCACCTGTCGGGCAAGCCTGCGTTGCTTGCCATCGATGCGGGCCGCCGTCTCGTGCAGCTCAACATCAAGCCCAGCTTCTCGGAGCTTGAAGGGTGGATCAATGCCCTGAGCGGCAGTGGCGAAGAGAAACCGCAGTTCAACCGCCGTGCAGGAGACCGCCGTGTCCAGCAAGGGTAAGGAACACAAGGCGGCCATCATCAAGCGTGCTGGGCGCCGGCACGAGGAGGAAGGCCATGGCGGCAGCTGGAAGGTGGCGTTTGCCGACTTCTGCCTGGCGCTGATGTGCCTGTACCTCGTGCTGTGGGTGCTGGCCGCGCGCCAGACCGAGGAAATGGAGGCACAGCTCCACAACACCTCCAGCAGCCTGCTGGACCAGAGCAAGGGCCGCATGAGCGAGACCATGGGCGGTCCCCGCGGCAGCCTGATTTCACGCGAACCGCTGCCCCGCCACAACGAGTCCGTGCCCTCGCGCAAGACCGGGACCGGCCCCGACTACCCGGACGAGATCGGCAGTGTCACCGGCAAGAGCCGCGTGCGCTACGAGTCGCCCACCGACCTGCGCGATCTGGCCGAAGTGCTGGCCCGCATGAGCGAGCAAAGCGGCCTGAAGGCCAACCTGCAGACCGTGATCACCCCTTACGGCCTGCGCGTGATGCTGCATGACACCGACAACGAGGGCATGTTCGAACTGGGCAGTTCCGTGCCCACAGCCCGGTTCCGCGGTCTGCTGCAGCAGATGGGACCGTTGTTTGCCCGAATGGAAAACCAGATGCTGATCGTTGGACACACCGACGCGCAGCCTTATGCCGATCCGCGCAACCACGCCCGCTCCAACTGGACGCTGTCCAGCAGCCGGGCCGCAGCCGCACGTGGCCTGCTGGTGGATGGCGGCATGCCCGACGCCAGCGTGCTGCAGATGGTTGGCATGGCCGACCAGGCGCCGCTGGACGTCGCCAACCCCCTGGCGAGCCGCAACCGCCGCATCGAACTGGTCATCCTGACCAAGGCGCAGGCCGAAGGGATCGCCGCGATGTACGGGGCTCCGGAAGTGGTGGCGGAAGAAACCCGCAGGCTGATGCCCAGCGTGGATGCCGTTTTGCCTGGCCCTGGCGTGCTGGCGGTGCTGCGCGACCAGCTGCGTGCTGTCGGCCGGCAGTTGAGTGGCGCCAAGCCACCCGCCCCGGCGGGCCAATGACGGCGAGATACACGATGGATACGAAACCTACCCGAGGCAACCGCATGAGGATCTCCAGCAACACCCCTGTGGATGGCGTCCAGCCGTCCAAGCCCGTTGGCACGGCGAACACCGAAAACACGGCAGCTGCCGCACGCCCCTCGCCCCGCTCCGGGGCTGGCGAACTGCGCTCCGGCGTGCTGCAGCCAGCGATCGCGGCCATGAAGGAAATGCCGGAAATCGATCAGGCGCGCGTGGCAGAGCTGCGCGACGCGCTTGCACGGGGCGAGATCGCTTTTGATCCGCAGAAGCTGGCGCGGCTGATCACCAAGTTTCACGGAGGCCAATCGTGACAACCAAGCGGGAGGTGAGCCGGTACCTCGACATGGTGCGCGCGGACGTGCAGGACTACCATGCCCTGCGTGACCTACTTGACGCACAGTTCGAGGCGGCATTGCGCCACCAGGTGGAGCGCGTCAGGCAGGTCTGCAGCGACATCGCCGGGCTGGTCGACGTCATCGACCAGCGCCGAGCCGAGCGCATGACACTCGCATCCGCCTTGACCAAACAACCGCCTGCAATGGCGCACGCGGCCTTGCAGCGGCGTCTGGGCGCGGCGTCGGCTTCACTGCTGGCCGACTGGACCCGGGAGCTGGAAGGCCTGGTGCGCGAATGCAAGCGCCTGAACCTGCGCAACTGCAGCCTGCTGACCGAACAGCACGAAATCATGCAGCGCGTCCTGCAGCAGGAGGTGTCGACCTATGCGCCTGCCTGACGCCAGCTGGGCCCACGCCACGTCTGCGTCCTCCCAGGCCGCAGCCGGGGCCGTTCGCCCGAACGGCGGCGGCGGGTTCACGCGACTGTGGCGTGAGGTGGATGCCGAGGTCAGGCACTTCATCGAGCACGGCGGCGAGCAGACGCCTGCCATGTCCGTGGAAGGCGCCTGGCAGCGCTGGCGCCTGAACCCGGTGGCGGCCGGTAACCGGTCCGAGTCCGTCACGGCCGAGGGCACGAGCCCGGCTGACCGCGCGGCATTCCTGGCAGACATCCAGGCGCCTGCGGCGGAGGCGGCCCGGCAGCTGGGGGTGGCGCCGGAGCTCGTGGTGGCCCATGCCGCGCTGGAGTCTGGCTGGGGTGCGCGGCCCCTGCGCAACAGCGACGGCTCGAACAGCCACAACTTCTTCGGCATCAAGGCTGGCGGTAACTGGCGAGGCGCCGTGCTGGACGCCATGACCACGGAACACGAGCAAGGCCAGGACGTCAAGCGCGCAGAGCGCTTCCGCAGTTACCCGGACATGGCCAGCGCCATGCGGGACTACGCGCAGCTGCTGCTGGGCAACCCGCGCTACCAGACGGCCTTGAACGCAGGCGGAGACGCCGAGGCATTCGCACAGGGCCTGGCGCGCGGCGGTTACGCCACTGATCCGGACTACGCCCGCAAGCTGGTCCGCGTGGCCCGTCAGCTTCAGTCAGGGGAATGAGGCGTGACGACCCTGTTCAACGGCTCCACCACTCCCTGGTCCACGACCCGGGCATCTATCACCTTGCCGCTGGCGCTGTTGCGCACACGCACCGTCTGCCCCAGCGAGCCGTTGTCCAGGCTTTCACCCGAGTGCGTCACCTGCACGCCACCGGTGCGCGCAACGATCTGCACTGGCGCTCCGCGCCGCACCATCAACTCGGCCAGCAGGAAACGCTTTTGCACCACCTGCCCCGGGCGCAGCGCCCGCCGGCTGGTCTGTGCCTCGGCATCTTCCGGGTGGGCCAGGGCATCGGGCATGGCTGTGATGTCACGTTCCTCGGTTCGCAGGTCGTCGGCCCGTATGGGTTGGCGTGCCGAAATCGGCATTGCAGCCACCACCACCTGTGCCAGCACACGTGCCCGCACCACGAAGGTCTCGCGCCACGCGCCCGCGCCGCTGCAGGTCACGTCGAAGCGCATGCGCGAAAGCTGTTTCGTTTCCGCAGGCCGGATGTCCAGCGGGCGCGAACAGGCGCCGTCGTGGCTCAGCCGCGTCGCGACCTGGATGTCAAACACCGGGTCCTGCCAGTCCTGCGCCTCGGCGAGCGACTGCAGGTACTGCCGGGCCGCTTCCGCGACCTGTTCCTGTGGGGTGTGGGGCTGGGCGAAGGCCAGCCAGGGCCAGCCCAGGCACAGGACCAACCATTTGCAAGAGAAAGGAGAACGCATGGCCATCAATTTCAATCAGGTGCTCGACGTGCATGCCGATGCGCTGAAGCTGCGCGCGGAACGCACCAAGGTGCTGGCTTCCAACCTGGCCAACGTGAACACGCCGGGTTACCAGGCGCGGGACATCGATTTCGCTGCCAGCCTGCGCCGTGCCACCGAGGACGACGCCATGGATCTGCCTCTTGACACGCAGTCCACGGCACTGGGCTACCGCGTGCCGAACCACCCCTCGCAAGATGGTAACACCGTGGAACTCGGGGTCGAGCAGGCAGCTTTTTCACAGAACGCGTCTGATTTCCAGATGAGCCTGACCTTCATCAACATGAAGCTCAAGGGCCTGGCGCAGGCCATTTCGGGGCAGTGACCATGGCATTCAACCAGATCACCCAGATTGCCGGTTCGGCCATGTCCGCACAGACGGTGCGGCTCAACACCATTGCCAGCAACCTGGCCAATGCGAACTCCGCCGCCAGCGAGGAGACCACGGCATACCGCGCCCGCAAGCCGGTGTTTGCCGCCATTTACCAGCGCTCCGACCAGGGCCAGGCGCCCGGCGCGCGCGTGCAGGTGCTGGACGTGGTGGAAAGCACCGAGCCGGTGCGCAAGGTTCACGAGCCCGACCACCCCATGGCAGACGCGGAAGGCAACGTGTTCTATCCCAACGTGAATGCCGTGGCCGAGATGACCGACATGATGTCGGCGTCCCGCGCCTTCGAAACCAATGTCGAGGTGCTGGGGCGCGTGCGCTCCATGCAGCAGTCGCTGCTGCGCCTCGGGGAGAACTGAAATCATGGAAACCCTGCTGTCAGGCGCCAGCGCCGCCAATGCCACCTCGGGCGCTTCCGGGAACGCTGCCGTTGCCCCCAACGGCGACACCAGCAACATGTTCCTCACCCTGCTGGTGGCGCAGATCCGCAACCAGGATCCGCTCAATCCCCAGGACTCCAGCGAGTACGTGAACCAGCTCAACCAGCTGTCGCAAACGCAGGCGCTGCAACAGCTGGTCAGCCAGAACAACGCCAATGCCACCATGCTTGAAGGCCTGCAGGTGCTGGCCATGGGCGCGCAGGTCGGGTCGCAGCTGTCGGTGCAGGTCAGGCAGATCGAACTGGGTACCGAGCCCGTGGCCGGGAGTTTCACGCTGGCCAGCGGCAGCACGCAGACCACGCTGGTGCTCACCGGCGCGGACGGCCTGCCCCGCAAGGTCGAGCTGGGCCCGCGCACCGCTGGCGCGGTCAACTTCGAGGTGGACCCGGTGGCCCTCGGTCTGCCCCCGGGGCGCTACACCATTGCCGTCGATGCCGGTGAACAACCGGCGCCGGCCGTCCAGGTCACGGGCACGCTCAACAGCGTTCGCATGTCCAGCACCGCAGGCATCGTGCTCGATGTCGCGGGCGTGGGCTCCGTTTCTCCCGCCGATGTCACCGCCTTCAACGGTTCCCGCACTTCTTCCCAAAGCTGAAAGGATCGATCATGAGCTTCGAAATCGCGCTCACCGGCATCAACGCCATCAACACCGAGCTGGAGACCATCAGCAACAACATTGCCAACTCCGGCACCTACGGTTTCAAGTCGGGCCGCTCCAACTTCGCCTCCATGTACGCGGGCACTCAGCCCACGGGTGTGGAGGTCTCGTCCATCACGCAGAGCATCGGCATTGGCGGCAGCGTGCTGAACACTGGCCGCGGCATGGACGTGGCCATCAAGGGCAAGGGCTTCTTCGCCACCCGCTCCACCACCGGTGAAATGCTGTACACCCGTGTCGGCATCTTCTCGACGGACAAAGACGGCTTCGTCGTCGACAGCTTCGGCCGCAAGCTGCAAGGCTATGCCGCCGTGCAAGGCAGCACCGCCCTGGGGGCCTTGGGCGACCTCGTGGTGACCAAGGGCCAGCTGGCGGCCAAGGCCAGCGACACGCTGAACTACGTCGGCAACCTTTCCGCCGACTGGGCCGCCCCCGCTGTCACACCCTTCGATGCCGCCGACCCCCAGACTTTCAACGGCTCTTCCGTTTCCGTGGTGTACGACTCGCTGGGTGCGCAGCACACGGTGACCCAATACTTCGTCAAGAGCAACACCAACGAAGTGACCGTGCACTACGCCTTCGACGGGACCGTGCTCGGCACCACCGGCACGCTGCAGTTCGGCACGGACGGCAAGCTCACCTCGCCCGCGGCTCCGGTGACTGTCGCCCTGGGCACGCCCACCGGCGCCGACCCCATCACGGTCGGTGTGAACTACACCGGCACCACGCAGTTCGCCGGGCAGACGACCACCAGTGTCAACGGCACCAACGGCTACGCGTCGGGTGCGTTCACGGGTGTGGCCATCGAGGACGACGGCTCCGTCATGGCGCAATACAGCAACGGCCAGAAGCAGCGCGTGGGCACCGTGGCCCTGGCGACCTTCCCCAACGAAGACAAGCTGGTGGCCGTGAGCGACACGAGCTGGACCGTTTCCAACGAGTCGGGCGATCCCTTGTTCGATGCACCGGGCAACGGGGTCGCGGGGTCGCTCACGGCGGGTGCGCTGGAGCAGTCCAACGTGGACCTGACGGCTCAGCTGGTCCACCTCATGACGGCCCAGCGCAACTACCAGGCCAACACCAAGGTGTTTTCCACGCAGAACGCGATGATGCAGTCGCTGATGCAGTCCGTCTGAGGCGAGCGTCATGGATGCCCTGATCTATACCGCCATGAGCGGCGCCGAACGCGCCATGCGAGCGCAGCAGGTGCGGGCCAACAACCTGGCCAACCTGGACACGCCGGGTTTTCGCGCCGACCTGGAGTTCGCTTCCAGCGAGGCCGTTCCCGGGTACGGTTACGACGACCGCCACATGAGCGAGCTTCACGCCAATGGCGTTTCGGCGCGTGAAGGGGTGCTGCGGCAGACCGGGCGTGACCTGGACGCAGCGGTGGTGGGTGAGGGCTATTTCACCGTGCGCATGGGCAACGACGGTGAGGCCTACACCCGTGCCGGCCAGTTCACCCTCGATGCCGACGGCGGCCTGCGGCTCAACGGCCGCGAGGTGCTGGGCGATGGCGGCGCCATCGTGCTGCCGCCGCACAGCCGCATCGACATCGGCCAGGACGGAACGATTTCCATCCAGCCGCCCGGGCAGACCGAGCTGCAGGCCGTCGACCGGCTCAAGCTGGTGCGGCCGGCCGCGGGCGCGGTCATGAAGAACGAAGCCGGTCTGGTGGTGGCGCGTTCCGGCGAAGACCTGCCCGCCGACGACACCGTGCAGGTTCGCAGCGGCCACCTGGAAGGCAGCAACGTGTCCGCCATCGAGGAGATGGTTGCCACGCTCGCCGTCACCCGTGACTTTGAAATCCAGATGAAGCTGTTGCGCGCCGCCGAAGGCATGGCCGAGGCGGGCAACCGCCTGGTGCGCGGCTGAACGGCCCGATCACATCCCCAACATTGAACAGACAGGAGTCACCATGAACCCCGCTATGTGGATCAGCAAGACCGGCGTGCAGGCACAGGATGCCAAGCTGCAGGCCATTGCCAACAACCTCGCCAACGTGAACACCACCGGCTTCAAGCGCGACCGCGTGGTGTTCGAGGACCTTTTCTACCAGGTCGACAAGCAGCCCGGTGCGGCCGTTGACGGCAACGCTGTGGCACCGTCCGGGGTGCAGCTCGGCAACGGTACCCGCGTGGTCGGCACGCAGAAGGTGTTCACCATGGGCAACCTGCAGACCACCGGGCAGGCGCTTGACGTGGCCATCGTTGGGCAAGGGTTCCTGCAGGTCGAGCTGGCCAATGGCGAAACCGCCTACACCCGTGCCGGCCAGTTGCAGGTCAACGCCGAAGGGCGCCTGGTGAACGCGCAGGGCATGCCCCTGCTGCCCGAAATCACCATCCCTGCCAATGCCACCTCGGTGAGCATCGGCGAGAACGGTACCGTGACCGCTGTGGTGTCGGGCTCCAACACGCCTTCGGAGCTGGGCCAGATCACCCTGGCCGGTTTCATCAATCCGGCTGGCCTGTTGGCCCTGGGTGACAACCTCTACCAGGAAACGGCCGCCAGCGGTACGCCCATCGAGGGCGTGCCGGGCGAGGACGCCCTGGGCAAGCTCAAGCAGGGCGCGCTGGAGGGGTCGAACGTGCAGGTGGTGGAAGAGATGGTCGAGATGATCACCGCGCAGCGCACCTACGAGATGAACACCAAGGTGCTGTCCGCGGCCGACAGCATGATGCAGTACCTGGCCCAGGCGGTGCGCTGATGAGACCTTATCTGCTGCCGCTTCTGGCGGCCTTGCTGCTGTCGGCGTGTGCGGCGATCGAGCCGCCCCAGGCGCCTGCGCTGGCCGACCAGAGCATGCCGCCGCTGCAGCCAGCGGCGCGCAAGGGCCAGTCCGGGGGCGTGTTCCAGGTCGATGCCCCCTGGCTGCTCACGTCCGACAGCCGGGCCTTCCGTCCGGGCGACGTGTTGACGGTGATCCTGCAGGAGACCACGCAGGCCAGCAAACGTGCTGGAACCAACTTCGACAAGAGCAGCGAAACGGCGATCAATCCGATGGTCATCGGCGGCAAGCAGGTGAACGCCACCAACATCGGCTTCGGGGCCGACCGCAACTTCGCGGGCAACGCCAGCAGCACCCAGCAGAATGCCCTGCAGGGGGCCATCACCGTCGTGGTGCACGAAGTGCTGCCCAATGGCCTGTTGCGCATATCGGGTGAGAAGAAGCTCTACCTCAACCAGGGTGAGGAGTTCATCCGCCTCAACGGTTATGCACGCGCGGCTGACATCGACGCCGACAACCGCTTGTCGTCCCAGCGGATCGCCAACGCCAACATCGCCTATTCAGGCAAGGGCACGCTGGCCGATGCCAACAGCGCGGGCTGGCTGACGCGCTTCTTCAACAGTCCCTGGATGCCTTTCTGACGGTCCTCGAGGTCATGTCCATGTCACGCTTCTTCTGTCCAGCCGCCGTGCGGCGCAAGTTCCCGGCGTTTGCGGCCCTGTGTCTTTTCCTGGCCTGTGCGGCCTCCCAGGCCGCGCAACCGCTGCGCAACCTCGTGCAGGTGGAAGGGGTGCGCGACAACCAGCTCATCGGCTACGGTCTCGTTGTCGGGCTCAACGGCTCGGGCGACAGCACGCAGGTGAAGTTTTCCGGCCAGTCGGTGACCAACATGCTCAAGCAGTTCGGCGTCAAGCTGCCCGAGCGCACCGACACCAAGCTCAAGAACGTCGCCACTGTCATGGTCAGCGCGGTGTTCCCCTCGGGCTATCGCAAGGGGCAGACGATCGACATCACTGTCTCATCGCTGGGCGATGCCAAGAGCCTGCGTGGCGGCGTGCTGCTGCTGACGCCCTTGCGCGCCGCAGACGGCGAGGTCTACGCCCTGGCCCAGGGCAACCTGGTGGTGGGCGGGCTGTCGGCACAGGGTGGCAGTGGCTCAAGCGTGACGGTCAATTCGCCCACGGCAGGCCGTGTCCCCAATGGTGCCAGCATTGAGCGCGAGATCGAAACCGATTTCGCCGTCCGCGAAACCGTCAGGCTGAGCCTGAAGCGGCCGCATTTCCAGACCGCCACCAACATTGTCGACACCATCAACCGCCGCTTCGGCGGCATCGCCAGCACGCAGGACGCCACGAGCGTGGAGGTCCGGGCACCTGCGGACCCGACACAACGTGTGGCGTTCGTCGCCCAGCTTCAGGCGCTGTCCATCGACGTGGGCGTGGACGTGCCCAAGGTGATCTTCAACTCACGCACAGGCACCGTGGTCATTTCCGAAGGTGTCCGCGTGCGTCCCGCCGCGGTCTCGCACGGTTCGCTCAAGGTGGTCATCTCGGAGCAGCCCACCGTCAGCCAGCCAGCGCCTTTCTCGCGCGGGGAGACGACCGTGGTGCCCCGTTCGCGCGTGGCGGTGGAAGAGGGCAACGGCCGCATGTTCCACTGGTCCAGGGGCACGCGGCTCCAGGACATCATCGACACCATCAACAGCACCGGTGCCTCGCCCGACGACATCATGGCCATCCTGCAGGCGCTGGACCAGGCTGGTGCCATCGACGGCGAGCTGGTGGTGATCTGAGGAAACCCGTCATGACTTCCATCCCACTGAACGCCGGGTCCGGCATGCTGGCACTCCAGGGAGCCGCCGGTGCGGACGGCTCGGCCCAGACCGCTCCCGCCCCCGCCCCCGCCTTGGACGCGGCCTACCGGGCCCGTGCCGAAGCCGCTGCAGAAAAGTTCGAGGCCTTCTTCATCAGCGAGATGCTCAAGCAGATGCGCCGGGCGGGCAGCGAGCTGGCGCCAGAGGACAGCGTGTTCAAGAGCAAGGTCAACCAGGACATGCTGGACCTGACCGACAACCTGATGGGCGACAACCTGGCCGGGCAAAGGGCTTTCGGCATTGCCGATGCCATCCTGCGCCAGCTGCTGCCGGAAACCGGGGTTGCCAACGCCGGATTTAAGGTTTCCTCCACGCCGGTCGCCTTGCGCCGTCAAGGGGAAGAGGCCGACAAGGCCAGCCCGAGCCGGGAGCCCTGACCCCAACGGGTCAGTGACCGAAGAACGCATCCGAAAGCCACGTCATGACGATTTCCAACAACGCGCTCAGTGGCGCACTGGCCGCACAGGTGGCGCTGAACACCACCAGCCACAACATCGCCAACATCATGACGCCAGGGTTCACCCGCCAGGGCACCCTGCTGGCGACCGTGGGTTCCAGTGGGCTGGCACGCACGTCGGCGGGCAGCGGTGTGTCGGTGCCCACGCTGCTGCGCTTCAGCGACAGCTACAAGAGCCAGCAGCTCTGGCAGGCAGCCTCCGAGCTTGGCGCGCGCACGGTGCCGCAGCCCTATTTCACCCAGCTGGAGCAGGTCATGGGTGACGACAGCTCCAGCATCAACAAAGGCCTTGACGTCTTCTTCGCCGCCCTCAACGCGGCCAGCGTCGACCCGACCTCCAGCCCCTTGCGCCAGCAGGTCATCACCTCGGCGCAGGCGCTGTCGCAGCGGGTCAACAGCCTGAATCAGGTGCTGGTCAACCAGCGGCAGTCGCTGGCCGACCAGCGCAAGGCCACGCTCACACAGATCAACAGCCTCAGCACCGACATCGCCAAGCTCAACGAACAGATCGCCGCCACCCAAGCCACCGGCGTCAACCCTTCCGGGCTGATCGACGCGCGCGACCTGAAGATCGACGCGCTGGCCAGCCTCGTCGGGGTGCAGGTGGTCGATCAGGCCGACGGCACCCGCAGTGTGTCCCTGCGCAACGGTGTACCCCTGGTGGTGGGCGCCCTTGCCGGCACGCTTTCGGAACAAGGCTTTGCCGACGGTTCGCATGTGTTGCAGGTGAAGTTTGCCCGTGAATCCTTCACGCTCGGCAGCCAGCCCCTGGGCGGCCAGCTCGGTGCCATGGAGGACTACGAAACGCGCGTCCTGGTGCCCACGCTCAAGGTCGTCGCCGATCTGGCGCAGTCCATCGCCGACAAGGTCAACACCCAGTTGGCTGCGGGGTTCACCATGAGCGGCAACCCGGGCGCCCCGCTGTTCGAGATCGACACCACCGGCCGTGGCCTGATGAGCGTCCCTGAGGGTCTGCTGGGCCAGGACCTCGGGTTCTCTGCCGACGCAGCGAATCCCGGCAACAGCGACAACCTGTTGCTGCTCATCGATCTGCGCAATCAGAGTGTGAACGCTGGCATGCTGGGCACTGTGCGCATGGGCGACGTGCACACGCAGCTGATCGGCCGACTGGCCATGGAAAGCCAGCAGAACCAGGCCTCTCTGGACACTGCTCAGACCGTGCGCAACCAGGCCGAGGAAAGCTGGAAATCCACCAGCGGCGTCAACCAGGACGAAGAGGCGATGAACCTGATCCAGTACCAGCAGATGTACCAGGCCAACATGAAGGTGATTGCGGTGGCCAACCAGCTGTTCGACGCCACCCTGGCGGCCATTGGTTAAGGAGCGTGATCATGCGCATTGCCAGCACCCAGTACCACACCACCATGAACACGGCCATGCACACCGCGCAAGGCCGCCTTGAAAAGGTCATGCAGCAGATGGCCAGCGGCGACCGCGTGCTGCTGCCGTCGGACGACCCGATCGCCAGCGTGAGGCTGGCGCGCATCGCCAGGGAGGAGGCTGCCCTGGCGCAGTACCGCGACAACATCGCCGCATTGAGCGTGCGGCTGCGCCAGAACGAGGTGTACCTCGACGGTATCGGCAACGATCTGCAGCAGATGCGCGATCTCATGGTCTGGGCGGCTGATGGCGGCAACACGTCCGCCGATCTGAACGCCATGGCAGGTTCCCTCACTGCCTTGCGCGACAGCATCGTGGCCATGGTGAACAGCCGGGACCAGGAGGGCCGCTATGTGTTCTCCGGAACGGCCGTGAACACGCCAACCCTCACCTTGGACACGGCGGCGGCAGCCGGGTCGCGTTACACCCTCACCGGCAACACGGGTGTCCAGCAGGTGGTGGTGGGCAATGGCTTCACACAGGTGGCCAACACCACGCTGGATGGCGTGGACGTGTTTCTCAACCAGCTGGACCTGACCATCCAGTCGTTCTCCGGGGCAGGCGTCAACGTCAACGATCCGGTGGTGCGTGCCGAGCTGACCGCCACCTTCAACCAGCTTGATACGTTCTTCAGTGGTGTCAGCGCCCGCATCGCGCAGTTGGGCGGCGCGATGACTACCCTCGAAACCCTGGACGTCACACACGCCAACGTCAGCCTGTCCAACAAGCAGGCCACCCTGACCCTGGGGCAGCTCGATTACGGGGATGCGGCGGTCAAGCTCAACGGCTACAGCTCGGCCTTGCAGGCCACACAGAAGGCGTACGCCAAGGTCAGCGCCTTGTCGCTCTTCGACGTGATGTGATTCCAGAGGGGGACAGGCTCATGCAGGTCACGCCATACCAGGCTGTGCGCGTGCCCGCCGCATCCGGCCGGGTGTCCGCCGATGGCCCGCAGGGGCTCGTCCCGGGGCTGGAAAGGGCGCGTTCCGCTGCACTGGCAGATGCCGGGAACAGCGGAACGCCAGCCACCGAAAGCCCTCAGGCGCCGCGCCCTGGTTTGCGGGCATGGGAACCTGGGCGGCAGCAGACCATCACCTCGGCGCGACAGGCGCTGGACTACCTTGAACAGTTGTCAGGTCAGTTGCTGCGTCTGCGCAAGGACGTCGCGGCACGTCTGTCCGAGTTGCGGGCGGCGGCCCAACCGCAAGGCGGCAACACCCTGCCCGTTGTGGGTAATGAACCATGGCTTGAATCGCTGGATGCGGTGGAGCGTGTCTGGCAGCAGCGCCCCGAGCTTGCCCGCCAGACGATAGACGGCCAACTGCGGTACGCCGGTGCCATTGGATCGATGCAGGCTTTCCGGGTCAGGGGGCTCGATGCGCAGGCCCTGCAAGGCGGAGGCCGTGAGGTGCTCACCTTTGCGCTGCAGGGTTGGGCGGCAGGCGTCAGCTCGGTCACCCTGGAGCCAGAAGAGGGATTGGCTGCGAATATCCGCCGTCTGGATCTGGCGCTGGGCGCTTCGGGCGTGCGCGCCATGCCCGATGGGCGTGGCGACGTGATCTTCAAAGTCAATGAATCGCTTTGGCCCAGGGTGCGCGACGGGTTGTCCGTAAAGGGCGAAGGGCAGCGGTACGCGGCCGGTGCCTTGCACTGTGTTCGCGCAGAACCCGAACCGGATGCCGTGTCCCCAGCCCAGTGGCGCCGCGCAGCCGACGACACGCAATCGCTGGAGCGCGTGCTCCAGGCCGTGCTCCGGGCCATCGACCGGGTCAAGCATGCCCAGCGGCAGGTCAGCCAGGCCCTGGCCGAGGCGTCCGCAGGTGCCGCCACCGAGGCCGATCCTGCGCAAGCCGCATTTGCCAAGAGCTTCGAGGCGCTGGGCAGTGCGCCAGGCTTTGGCGCGTATGTGCAGGTGGCGCCAGCCCTTGTGGGCATCAGCCGCGAACGCGTGCTGGCACTGCTGTCCGGGGCATGACGGCCCGGTGTGCAAAAAAATCTGCGCACGCATTTAAGTTTCCCTTTCCGGCGTCGCCCAGTGTTGCTGAGGGCATCGATATCCGAAGGCCCCGCACCACAGGAGAATTCACATGCTCAGCTTGCACACCAACTACGCTGCACTGTCTGCCCAGAACGCCACTGGCTCGACCAACAAGACGCTGACCACGTCGATGACCCGCCTGGGCACCGGTTTCCGCGTCAACTCCGCCATGGACGACGCCGCTGGCCTGCAGATCGCCACCCGCCTGAATGCCCAGAGCCGCGGTATGGCTGTGGCCATGCGCAACACCCAGAACGGCATCTCCATGCTGCAGGTGGCAGAAGGCGCCATGAACGAAGTGACCAACATCGTGCTGCGCATGAAGGATCTGGCTACCGAAGCTGCCAACGGTTCCTCCACCGCAACCGACAAGACCGCGATGAACACCGAGTTCGTTGAACTCGGCAACGAACTGACCAACATCCTGACCAACACCAAGTTCGGTGGCCAAGCGCTGTTTGCCGCAGGCGGCACACTGACCGCGGCGGTGACTTTCCAGATTGGTTCCGACGCAGCAGAAACGTTCGCTTTCGATGGCTCCGCCGCCAATACCGCTGTCGACACCGCCGTGACCGCCTTGAAGGGGGGTGATCTGACCACGGCAGCCAACGCAGCTATCACGCTGGCCAACACGACCCTGGACAAAGTGGGCGAACTCCGCGCCAAGCTTGGTTCTGGTGCCAATCGCCTGGACCACGTCTACAACAACCTGGGCAACATGCGTACCAACACCGAAGCTGCCAAGGGCCGTATCATGGACGTGGACTACGCCAGCGAAACCGCCAACATGACCAAGCAGCAGCTCCTGCTGCAGGCCGGCACTTCCATGCTCAAGCAGAGCAGCAGCATGTCTCAGCTGGTGCTGTCTCTCATGCAATAAGCAATCGCTCTTGCGGGGCGGCTTGCCGCCCGCGAAAGCATGTGGAGCCAGCCGTCTTGCGGCTGGCTTTTTTTCTGATGCGTCCCTTCGTGGCCTGGGGGGCGCGCGTCGTCATCACGCGGGGGATGTGCCATGTCGATCGAACGTGTCCATGCGGTGGTGGCAACCCCGGGGACTTTGCAGCGGCAGCGCGGCGAAACGGTGCCCAGCGTTCTTCGCCAGCCTGCCACGGCGGTCGAGGGGGGGCAGCGGCGGCCCGAAGGCGCCGCCACGCGCTGGCGCCCCGATGCGGGCGGCGAGCCCCAGCAGCGCCTGCAGTCTGGCGATGTCGTGCAGGTCCGCGTGGTGGCCACGCAGCCGCGCCTGGAGCTGGAGCTGCTGCCCGACCTGCCGCTGCCCGCGGCCAAGCCCCTGCCTGGCGACGTGCGGTCTATGCGACTGGACCAGGCCGCGCTGTACCAGGTGCATTGGCACATGCCGGACGCCCATGCCCTGGCCACCGTATGGCGGGTGTTGCTGCGCGCGCATGCCCCGCAGCACGCGGCGGGTGCACTGCCTGCCCCGCCAACGCCCCAGGCCGGTGACGATGCACCAATGCCTTCCGTGGGGCGTGAGCTGGCCTTGCCAGCCGCCGTGATGCGTGACGCCCTGGTCGCCATGGACGCCTCTTCGCGCTGGGTGTTTCCCGTCTTTGCCTGGGGCGGCATGCACGTCACGCTGCGGTTGCGCGTTTCGGGGGAGCCGGAATCACCGGGTGGGCGCCAGCGCCGCCGCGACCCGGCCAACACCGTGCTGGAGGTGGTATTGCGTCTGCCCGGGCTGGGGCCGGTGCTGATCCGGCTGCAGTGGGGCGGACATGGCGTGTGGGTAAGCGTGGTGCCGGAGGAGCGTTCGTCCGCCGTGCAACTGGAGGCCGTCTGGCCCGAGCTGCGGGCTGCGCTGTCGCGTTGCCCGTGGCCGGTGCAGGGTTGCAGGCTGGAACTGCAGGCGGGCAGTGTGGGAAGCATGCCGCACCACGACGACAGGCCTGTCGTCTCTCCAGCGCTGCTGGGGGTGGCGGCCGAGCTGGTGTCATTCCTCGCCAGGCAGTGGCCTGCGCAGCCCGGGCGCATCGCCGGGCAGGTGGTTGACCCTTCGGGTTCTAGCCCAGGGAACCCACAATACTGACTTCGCGCTGGTCGGGCACCTCGTTGTACGACAGCACGTGCAGACCCGGGGCGAACAGACGGGCGTAGCGGGCCAGCAGCGGCCGGATCTGGGGCATCACAAGCAGCACCGGGGCCACGGCCAACTGCTTCATTTGTTCCCTTGCCAGCGGCATGTGACTTTGCAGCTGCGATAGCAAATGGGGGTCTACCGGGAAGTTGTCCAGCAGCACCTTGCCGGCTTGCCGCGCCTGGTTGAGCGCGCCCAGCAGCAGGTTCTCCAGCTCGTTGCTCAGGTTGAAGGCACGGATCTCACCTGTCGGCCCGCAGATCTGGCTGACGATCTGGCGGCGCAGCGCGCAGCGCACCTCTGCCGCCAGCAGCAGCGGGTCCTTGGTGGTTTCGGCGTTTTCAAGCAGCGTGGTGGCCACGGGCACGATGTCCTTGAGGGACACGTTCTCTGCCAGCAAGGCGCGGAACACCTTCAGCAGGGCGCTGTGGGTGTAGGCTTTTTCCAGCGCGGCCGACAGCTTGGGGGCCAGCGTCGCCAGGCGCTCGATGAGCGCCGGGACATCCTCGTGCTGGAAGAGTTCCGGCAGGTTGTCGCGCACGACCTTGGTCAGGTGCGTGGCCACGACGCTGGGCAGGTCGACCACCTGGTAACCCAGGCCCAGCGCATGGGCCTTGTGCTGCGGTTCGATCCACACCACCGGCATGGCAAACGACGGATCCACGCCGGGAATGCCGTCCAGGTCGCCATAGACCTGCGGTGAGGGAATCGCCATCAGCCGGTCGGCATGGACCTCCGCCTGCGCCACCACGCTGCCGTGCAGCATGACCACGTACTGGGACGGCTTGAGCCCGAGATCGTCGCGCACGGCCACCAGAGGCAGCAGGATGCCCAGCGACTCGCTCAGCGTCTGCCGCAGGCCCTTGAGGCGCTTGACCAGCGAGGCGCCATGGGCCGGGTCGATCAGCGGCACCAGCTTGTAGCCGACGGACACCGTCAGCGGCTCCACGAAAGGCAGCCCCGCCCAGTCCAGGTCGGGCTGCGCCTCGGTCAGCAAGGCAGCCTGGACGGCCTGCTCCGGCTTGTTCGGGGACCGCAGGTTCTGCTGGCTCATGCGCCATGCGGCGAATCCCAGCACGGCGGCAAAGGCCAGGAAGGTCAGGCGGGGCATGCCCGGGATCAGGGCCAGCGCGGCCATCAGCCCCGCCGCGCTATAGAGCACGCTGGGCGATGCCAGCATCTGCGACGTGACCTGTTTTTCCATGTCGCCCGAATCGCTGATGCGGGTGACGATGATGGCGGCCGACGCGGACAGCAGCAGCGCCGGGATCTGTGCCACCAGGCCGTCGCCGATGGTGAGCAGGGCGTACTGCCTGAAGGCATCGCCAAAGGACAGGTCGTGCATCAGCGCGCCAATGGCCACGCCGCCCACCAGGTTGATCAGCAGGATCAGGATGCCTGCGATGGCGTCGCCGCGCACAAATTTCGATGCGCCGTCCATGGCGCCGTAGAAGTCTGCCTCCGCCGCCACTTCGCGCCGGCGCGCCTGCGCGCCTTCCTGGTTGATCAGGCCGGCGTTCAGGTCGGCGTCGATCGCCATCTGCTTGCCAGGCAGCGCATCCAGCGTGAACCGGGCAGACACTTCGGAAATGCGTTCGGCACCCTTGGTGACCACCACGAAGTTGATGATCATCAGGATGACGAACACCACCAGGCCGACGACGAAGTTGCCGCCGATGACCACGTTGCCGAAGGCTTCGATCACCTGACCGGCCGCGTGCGTGCCCTCGTGCCCGTTGAGTAGCACCACCCGTGTCGAGGCCACGTTCAGGGCCAGCCGCATCAGCGTGGCACCCAGGATCACCGTCGGGAAGACCGAGAAGTCCAGTGGCCGTTTGCTGCTGACGCTGACCAGGATGACGATCATCGCCAGCACGATGTTGAAGGTGAACAGCACGTCCAGCAGCAGCGGCGGCAGCGGCAGGATGATCATGGCCAGCAGCGCCAGCAGCAAGGCCGGCACGGCGTAGCGCAGCTGCTTCAGATCGGTCCAGATGGCTTTGAACGGGTTCATCGTTATAGGGAGTTCAGGTCAGGTTCGAGGGAATGTCCAGGTCGGTGGGCAGCAGCGGCTGCCGGGTGCGTGCGCCCTGGCGGAAGGCCTGGAGCTGCATCACGTAGCGCAGCACTTGTGCGACGGCGCGGTAAAGCGCCACCGGAATCTGCTGGTTGACCTGGCTGGTGTTGTAGATGGCGCGCGCCAGCGGCGGCAGTTCAATGACTTCGACCCCGTTCTCGCGCGCAACCTCGCGGATGAAGAGGGCCATTTCATCAATGCCCTTGGCGATCACGAAAGGCGCGTCGGCCCGGCGGGTTTCGTACTTCAGCGCCACGGCATAGTGCTCGGGGTTCACGATCACGGCATCTGCGGTGGGTACCGTGCGGCGCACATTGCGCCGGGCGATCTGCTGCTGCAGCTGGCGAATGCGCTGGCGCACCTCGGGGCGGCCTTCCGAGCTCTTGTGCTCTTCCTTGACGTCGCGCTTGCTCATGCGCTGTTCGCGCAGGAACACGAAATGCTGCACCGGCAGGTCGATCAGGGCGAACAGCAGGAAAACCCCGCACAGGGCCCAAACGCCATTGAGCGCCAGGCCGATCGCGCCGAGCAGCGCATCGTTGAAAGCCAGGGACTGCAGGCGGGCAAAGGCCGGCACCGACAGGGTGGTGACCTGGTACAGCACCGCGAGCATCACCACGGCCTTGAGTGCTGTGGCCACCGTGCCGGCAACGTGTCTGGGCTTGAAGAGCCGCTGAAAGTAACCCAGCGGGTTCAGCCGCTCCAGCTTGGGCTCCATGTTCTTGGTGGTGAAGATCCAGCCACCCGGGTAGAGCGAACCCAGCGCCACGGCCAGGGGCACCAGCAACAGGGGCGCCACCATCTTGCCCAGCAGCACCATGGTGGAGGAAAAGGCCAGGGACCACACATCTTCCAGCGCGGCCTCGCCATCCAGTGGCGAGAAACCCAGTGCGAACAGGTACTTGAAGTCCTGCTGGTAGGCGGGAACGAGCTGCACCATCAATGCCAGACAGGCCGCGATGCCAACGGCCATGGACACGTCCTTGGACCGTGGCACCTGCCCTTGCTCGCGTGACTTGCGCAGCTTCTGCGGTGTGGCCTTTTCGGTCTTGTCGCCTGTCTGCGATTCAGCCATGGGGCCCTGCCCTCATCAGTTGCTCCAGCAGTTCCAGCGTGCGCTGGGTCAGGCTGATGTAGTGGTCTGGCAGGAACCGGATCATCTGTGTCAGCATGAACAGGCCGAACACCGTGACCAGCGAGAAGCCCAGCGAGAACAGGTTGAACGCTGGCGCGATGCGGTTGAGGAAGCCGAACCCGATCTGTACCACCAGGGCCGAAAAGATCACCGGTATGGCCAGCAGCAGGGCCGCGCTGAACACCCAGGCCACCTGCAGCGGCAGGGTTTCGAGCGCCAGCGAGCTGATGCCGCTGCCCACCGGCCAGGCCCGGAAACTGGCGCCCAGCACCCCGGCGAGCACCAGGTGACCGTCCACCGAAAAGAACACCAGCACGGCCAGAACGTACAGGAAAGCCGACACCACGTCCGAGGAGGTGCCGTTCATCGGATCGTTCATCTGCGCCATGGCCAGCCCCATCTGGCTCGACAGCATGTAGCCCAGCAGCAGGATGGTGGAGACCGCCAGGTGGAACGCCAGGCCGATGAGCAGGCCGATCAAGGCTTGTTCCGCAGTCACGACGATGCCATGCAGCGAGAACGGCGAGATGGCCTGAGGCGGCTGCGCCACCGGCAGCAGAATCACCGCCAGCACCAGGGACAGCAGCACCCTGACCGAGACGGGCACCATGCTTTCGCCCAGCATGGGAGCGGCGCTGACCATGGCCAGCACGCGGCAGAACGGCCACCACAACGCCAGCAGTGTGGCAAGCATCTGGTGGAAGGCCAGCTCCATGGTGCGTGTCGGGGTGCGTCAGAGCACCAGGCTTGCCGCCTGCTGGAAGATGGCCACGCAGAAGTCCATGAGCTGGGAGGCCAGCCAGTGGCCGAGCAGCGCGATCACCAGAAGCGTCACCAGCAGGCGTGGCAGGAAGCTCAGCGTTTGCTCGTTGATCTGGGTGGCCGCCTGGAACAGGCTGACCAGCAAGCCCACGATCAGCGACGGGCCGATCAGGATCATCACCAGAAGCATGACGAGGTACAGGCTCTTGGCAACCAGGTCGACGGCGATTTCGGGGGTCAGCATTTCGGTGCTCCGGTTGGCGGTGTCACAGGGCCCGCACGCTGGTGACGAGGGTGTTGACCGTCAGGGTCCAGCCGTCCACCAGCACGAACAGCAGCAGCTTCAGCGGCAGAGAGATCACCAAGGGCGAAAGCATCATCATCCCCATCGCCATCAGCACGGAAGAAACCACCAGATCGATGACCAGAAAGGGAATGAAGAGCAGGCAGCCGATCTGGAAAGCGGTCTTCAGCTCGCTCAGCACGAACGCGGCCAGCTTCACGGTGAAGGGGTGCTTCATGGGGTCGCTGACCTCAGGCGCGTTGGCCAGGTGAGCGATCTGTTCCAGGGAGCTTTTGCTGGTCTGCGCGAGCATGAAGCGCGACAGCGGCAATTCGGCTTCATGCAGCGCCTGGCTGAGGGTGATCTTGCCCTCGTCGTAAGGCACGAAGGCGTTTTCCCAGATGCGTTCTCCCACCGGGCGCATCACCAGCAGGGTGAGGATGAGCGCCACGCCAGTGACGATGCGGGTGGGCAGGCCTTGCTGCAGGCCCAATGCCTGGCGCAACAGCGACAGCACGATGACGAAGCGCGTGAAGCTGGTCATCATGAGCATCATCGCGGGCAGCAGCCCGAGAAGCGTCATGATGATCAGCACCTGCGTCTTCACCGTGAACTCGGTGGTGGCGCCGTTGCTGGTACTGCCCAGTATCGAAACCGTGTTGGCCCAGCCTTCCGCAGGCCACAGCGTTGCGATGGCCAACGTTCCCGCAACGGCCAGCGGCAGGCGCAGGCCGTGTCGTTGCATGGGGGGCATCATCCTGCCAGGGAATCCAGGCTCACGTCGGTGATCTCGACCACCTTCAACCCGTAGTTCTCGCCCGACACCACCACCTCGGCCCGGCCAATCGCGATGCCGTTGACCTTGATGGTCAGGGGTTCGCCTGCCAGGGTGTCCAGCTCGATCACGCTGTCCTTGACGATGCTCATGAGGTCGTGCAGCGACACCTCGGCCGAGCCCACCTCCAGGGTCAGCGTCACCGGGATCTTGCGCATCAGCTTCATGAGGTTGCGCGGTTGTTCGACCGGGGCCTTGGGCGCTTCGAGTGTCAGGTCGGCGTCGAGGGGCTCGTCCAGCAGCGGCTCGACGGAAAAATCATCGTTGGTCAGGAGGGAGGAGGGGGTTTCCATGATGGTTTCACTCTTCTTCAAAGGAGGTCAGGCATAGCTTGCCCTTGTGTTCCGCGACGGCCGCGCGGAACACCACGGACTCGCCGATGCGCACATCGGCATCGCCCAGGCGCACGGGGATCACGTGGCCGGGTTTCAGGTCCAGCACCTGGCCCAGCAGCATCTGTTTTTCCAGCAGCCGCGCATGCAGTTGCAGCCGCAGTGCCTGCGGCAGATCGGGTGACGGTGCGCGGACGGTGGCATGCCGTTGGGGCGAAAGATGCTCCAGAACGGTGTCCATGCATTGTTCGTCAAGGGTCAGCAGCACATGGCCCACCAGCGAGTCGTCTGCCGCGTGCACCGGCGTCTTGAGCAGCCACGCGCCGATGGCCGGGGGCATGGACTGCCCGGACGTGAGGGGCGTCGCGTCCGTGTTGTCCTTCCCGTCGCCCAGACCGGCGCTGATGCGCGCCAGCGTCGCTTTGACCAGCACCTGGCCCAGGGTGTGGAACAGGCGTTCCTCGGTCGTGGTTTCCGGCGGGGCTTCGTCCGGGGTCTCGCTGGCACCAGGGGACATGGCGCCATACCTGCACGCCAGCAGGTTCAGCAGGACCGGGCGGTCGGCATGGAAGCCTATGCGGCCCTGTTCTGTCGGGTAGTGGAGCCAGCGTGCCATGCGCAGGCCGCCTGACAGTCGTTGCAGCCTGACTTCGCCAAGCCGCAACAGGGGGCTGCGCCGCGGGCCCAGGTATTTGCGCAGGGCGGCCGACAGATCTTCATGCAGCAGCGTGTTGAACTGCTTGAGCAGATGCATGGGACGGCCCAGGTGGCATGGGTCCAGTACCTGGTGTGCCACGGTGGTACTGGTGCGCCTGGCTTGTGCAGAGGTTGCGCTGTGACTCATCGAGTGAGGGGCCGCGACGGCCCGGCAGAGGTCGTGATCACTTGACCTGCCTGCGCAAACGGGAGGGCACAAAACCAGCACCATCAAGCAGGTTGCTGCCATGGGTGATGACAGCAAGCACAATTGCCTGGTCAACAGGCAAGTTGCTTGCTGGCAGCCCCGCTATCGTGACCGGCGCAGTGGCGCCGGTGTTAGACCGGAGGTTTTGCGGCCCCGGCTTTCGCGCGGGAGTGCCAAGAACTTGGCGGCAATCCTAGCGCAAAAGTGTCAAATTGTGTCCACATGTAAGTGGCTTGTTGTGGAAAACCGTCACCCCTTGGTGACGGATGGCCCGATAAATCAGGCGTGCGTCACGCGCGCTTGGCCAGCACCTCGAAAGCCGGCAGGGTCTTGCCCTCCAGCACTTCCAGGAAGGCACCGCCGCCGGTGGAGATGTAGCCCACCTGCTTGTCGATGCCGTACTTGGCAATGGCCGCCAGCGTGTCGCCCCCGCCCGCAATGCTGAACGCCGGGCTCTCGGCAATCGCCTGCGCAATCACCTTGGTGCCGCTCTCGAACGCGGCGAATTCGAACACGCCTACCGGCCCATTCCACACGATGGTGCCCGCTGCTTTGAGTTGCGCGGCCAGCCTGGCTGCCGTCTGCGGCCCGATGTCCA